>CAYYLT010000041.1:0-16259 GCA_964472385.1 uncultured Bacteroidales bacterium | reverse complement strand
ACGCATGCTATTTATTATAGGCATTTTTTGTGTTTTTAAGCAAACCCGAAGCAGGTGACTACCTCGTGGGCTTTCGACGCCTTGCATCTACCCAAAACTTGACGTATGAATAATGCAGTACCCTTAAAAATCCGGCTTTTTCTCATCACTAATGTACACAATGTCAAGATAAATAATTAAATATAAGCAATTTACTTTTGTTGTGTATAAGAAAGGCTAAGAAGCTCTCTTCAAACTGCCCATGGCAATTAATCCGGAAAATAGTTAAAAGAATTTAAAAATTGTGTAAATTTTTTGAAAATTACAAATTATAAGAGTATATTTATCGCTCTGATTTAAAAATATACTGCCAGAAACATGGGTGAAAAAGACAGATTGCATCAAAAAGAAAATTCAGGTTCTCGCTATGGCGGTGATGAGGGAAAAAATCTCGTCCTGTATAATGATGAAGTCAATGATTTCAATTTTGTGATTGAATCTTTGATTGAAGTCTGTGATCATGACAATGTACAGGCTGAACAGTGCACTTACTTGACGCATTACAACGGAAAGTGTGAAGTTAAAAAGGGATCATTTCAGGATCTTAAGGTTATGAAGGATGGACTGATAGACCGTGGACTTCAGGCCGAGATATACTAATCATATTTTATTCCTTCATGTCGCTTATTGCTATCATTCTTCTCATTCTACTGGGCATATTCCTTTTTCTGGTAGAGTTTTTACTGGTTCCCGGGGTGACCGTAGCAGGCATTGCGGGTTTTATTTTGCTTGTGGGATCAGTATACCTGGGATATGAAAATCTGGGAACCCCTGATGGGCACTATATTTTGGCAGGTGCCGTGGTACTTTCGGTTGTGGTAATTGGCTACTCCTTAAGGGCCCGGACCTGGAAACGGTTGATGCTGGATTCCACCATAAGCGGAAAAGTGTCTGCTTATCAGGAGGATAAGGTAAAGGCAGGAGATGAGGGTGTAACCGTTACCCGCCTTAATCCCATGGGAAAGGTACTGATTAACGGAGAGTATCTGGAAGCCAAATCTACCGGTAATTATATCGAACAGAAGAAAAAAATTCGTGTGGTCAGCATCAAAGATTACCGCGTGGTGGTTAAGCTTATTGAAGAATAACTTTTAAAATATACATCTTTATGGAAGGAATAGGAACATACATTGTTATTATCCTTGGCGCTATAGTCGGACTGTGGATCATTCTATACTTTGTGCCCATTGGATTATGGTTTTCCGCTTTGATCTCGGGTGTAAGAATATCGTTGCTTCAGCTCATTTTAATGCGGTGGAGGAAAGTTCCACCCTCCGTTATTGTCAATGCCATGATTGAAGGTAACAAAGCGGGATTAACGCTTTACCGGAATGATCTGGAAGCGCATTACCTGGCGGGCGGGCATGTTCCCGAAGTTACGCATGCACTGGTATCAGCCGAAAAGGCCAACATTAACCTGGATTTTAAGATGGCTACTGCCATTGATCTGGCCGGGCGTGATGTTTTTCAGGCTGTACAAATGTCGGTTAATCCCAAAGTGATCAATACACCCCCGGTAACCGCTGTTGCCAAGGATGGCATACAGTTGATTGCCAAAGCCCGGGTAACAGTAAGGGCAAACATCAAACAACTTGTTGGCGGAGCTGGTGAGGAGACCGTTTTGGCCAGAGTTGGTGAGGGTATCGTATCTTCTATCGGATCGGCCAGCTCGCACAAGGCTGTTCTGGAAAATCCCGATTCCATATCCAGGGTGGTACTTGAGAAAGGTCTGGATTCAGGCACCGCTTTTGAAATTCTTTCCATCGATATTGCGGATATGGACATTGGCAAAAATGTTGGAGCAGGCCTGCAGATCGACCAGGCCAATGCAGATAAAAATATTGCCCAGGCAAAAGCTGAGGAAAGAAGAGCGATGGCCGTTGCAGAGGAACAGGAGATGAAGGCTAAAGCACAAGAGGCCAGGGCAGCTGTTATTCAGGCTGAAAAAGAAGTGCCCCAAGCCATTTCTGAAGCCCTGAGAAACGGCAACCTGGGCGTTATGGATTATTACAGAATGAAGAATATCCAGTCTGATACCGACATGCGGGATGCTATATCCAAACCTCCTGAAGAGCAGTCAGGGACAGCTACAGGTGAAACCGGAGGAGAAAATGAATGATCCTTTGAATGAAAATCATTAGAATTGGTTCTTTCTTTTGCGGTTTTGTTCCGATTTTATATTTTTGCATGGCATTTTCTTGGAGAGATGGGAGAGTGGCTTAATCCACCGGTTTGCTAAACCGGCGTACCGTGCAAACGGTACCGGGGGTTCAAATCCCCCTCTCTCCGCTTGTCACAAATAATCCTTCCGTTTCAGGTTAATTTGCTTTTTGTTTTTTTTGGAGTATACCCTGCAGTTCATACATCTCATCCCTGAGGCGTGCTGCTTCCTTGAAATTTAGTTCTGAAGCTGCTTTTTCCATGGCCTTTTTATTTTTTTCAATGGCTTTTTCAAGGGCGTTTTTGCTCATATATTGGACTACGGGATCGGCAGCAGCATCTACTTCTTGTGGTTCTGTGTAGGTTTTTGGGGAATAATGACCGATCTTTTCCTTATAATCTGCCATTACTGATCGAACGGCTTTTTGAATCTGTTGTGGGGTGATGTTATGTTTTTCATTGTAGGAAAGCTGCTTTTCCCTTCTGCGGTTTGTTTCATCAATGGTTTGCTGCATAGATCGGGTTATTTTATCGGCATACATAATTACCTTACCTTTTAGGTTTCTTGCCGCTCTACCGGCTGTTTGGGTTAGAGAAACGGTAGATCGAAGGAAACCTTCTTTGTCTGCATCCAGAATGGCCACTAAGGATACTTCCGGTAAATCAAGGCCTTCGCGAAGGAGATTCACGCCAATAAGTACATCAAATGTGCCGTTTCGTAAACCATCCATGATCTCTACACGCTCAAGGGTATCGATGTCGGAGTGTATGTAACGGCATTTCACGTTGAAGCGGGTTAGGTATTTAGACAATTCTTCAGCCATTCTCTTGGTGAGCGTGGTAACCAATACCCTTTGGTTGTTTTTGGCTCTTTGTCGAATCTCTTCCATCAGGTCATCGATCTGATTCAATGTAGGCCTTATTTCAATTTGTGGATCCAGCAGTCCGGTTGGGCGGATGACCTGTTCAACAAATACCCCCCCACTTTTTTCCAGCTCATAACCTGCCGGTGTGGCGCTTACAAATACAGCCTGATTTATAAGGTTTTCAAACTCATCAAATTTTAATGGCCTGTTATCCATAGCCGCAGGCAATCTGAATCCGTATTCTACCAGGTTTTTTTTTCTGGAATAATCTCCTCCATACATGGCATGAATCTGAGGCAGGGTTACATGACTTTCATCTACCACAATAATAAAGTCCTCCGGAAAATAATCAAGCAGGCAAAATGGTCTGGAACCCGGCGAACGTCCGTCAAAATAGCGGCTGTAGTTTTCGATGCCCGGGCAGTAGCCCAATTCCCTGATCATCTCCAGGTCATATTCGGTTCTTTGCTTAATCCTTTTGGCTTCCAATTCCTTTCCCTGCTCCTTGAAATAGTGGATCTGATCTTGCAGATCGAGCTGGATCTGCTTGATGGCATGATGCATTCTTTCTTTCGTGGTAACAAAAATGTTTGCCGGAAAGATGGTAGCCTGATCGTTTCTATGGATTGTGCTGTTGTTGTAAGGATCGAACTGCTCGATCTCCTCTATCTCATCTCCCCAGAACGATACCCGGTAGGCATGATCGCTGTATGCCAAAAATACATCTACTGTATCTCCCTTAACCCGGAAATTGCCTGGTTTGAACTCGACTTCACTCCTTGAATAAAGGCTATCAACCAGCTTTCTCAGAAATACATTCCTGCCGATCTCCTGCCCGGTTTCTATCTGGATCGTGTTTTTGTGAAAATCCTCGGGATTGCCTATACCATAAATACAGGAAACCGAAGAAACAACTATCACGTCACGGCGGCCCGAAAGCAAAGAGGAGGTGGCACTCAGCCTGAGCTTCTCAATCTCTTCATTGATGGAAAGGTCCTTTTCAATGTAGGTGTCGGTGACGGGGATATAGGCTTCAGGCTGATAGTAATCATAGTAAGATACGAAATATTCCACTGCATTTTCCGGGAAAAATTCCTTGAATTCACCATAAAGCTGGGCAGCTAAAGTTTTATTATGACTGAGCACCAATACAGGTTTATGGACCTGTTGGATCATGTTGGCAATGGTAAAGGTCTTACCTGATCCGGTTACACCCATCAGGGTCTGAAAACGGTCATTCCTTTCTATTCCTTCTGTCAGCTGTTTGATGGCTTCAGGCTGATCACCTGTCGGTTTATATTTGGAAGTAATTTTGAAATTCATGCGCCCGTCAAGGATTAGATGATGTAAATTTGAAAATGCCATATATGGCTAGATGGTCGCTGAAACCTCCAAAGTAATTGTTGCCGCCATAGGTGCGGTTCGGGACTTTAGTTCCTGCTTTGGCATTTTTATACATTACCCATGGTGGATCAAATATCTTTACCTGTTGCTTGTTGATGGTAAGTTTTTCGTCATCAAGCAAAGCTGAGGAAACCATAAAATTATCCAACATATACCATTTATTCTTATAGTTATAGGTACCCCGTCCTTCCCGGTCTTCTTCACACAATAGATTATACAGCTCCTTCCCTTCTGCATCGCGATTTATGCACTTTGCACCCAACACCTGTGCCAGGCTTTTATCGTCCGGCTCATCATTGAAATCCCCAATAATAACGATATTGGGATCCGGCTTATGATAAAACAGGGAGTCAATATGCTTTTTCAGGATTTTTGCCGAATATATTCTTTTGGGTTGTGTTTTAATTTTACCATCAGATCTGGACTTCCAGTGGTTAATGAAAATGTCCAAGGTATCTTTGTCCAGGGCAATACCTGTAATATGCAGTATATCTCTGACTTTAGATTTACGGTCAAAAGGGAATATAATCGGAATTGACTGATGTCTAAGGTACTGAAATTCATCCGGCCGGTATAGCATGGCCACGTCTATTCCTCTGGTATCAGGACTGTTCTCATGGACAATCCCGTAATAGACATCGCTGAAGCGTGCCGAGCGAACCAGATCCTTCAAGACCCGGCGGTTTTCAACTTCTGCAAGGCCAATTATTTCAGGATATTCATAACTGTTGAGGCTGGTAAGCACCCTGCCGATGCGGTCAATTTTTTTATGGTATCTTTTTGTTGTCCAGTGCTTTTCACCATATGGCGTGTACGAATCATCATGCGTTTGCGGATCGTTACGCGTATCAAACAGGTCTTCAGTATTATAAAAAGCTATCGTGAAACGGGACCCCGGATCATAAGATTCCTGCTGACCGTACAAAAATAGCGGAAAAACCAATATAAAAATGCTCCAGGTCAATTTCATACAAAATAACTTTTTAGCTGTCCATATTTTCTTACTTTTTAACTGATGCATCAGGAAAATATTGTCCTGAGCGAAGGTTCAACTTTCAGCGAGAAAACCGTATATTTTCATTCATTATTGATAACTTTGTGAATAATACAGCCTCCTTAAAAGCCAGGCTTTTTCTCATTAATTCTATACACAATATCATTATCATTTACTTTTGTTGTGTATAAAGGAGGTTATAAAGATTCTGTTGACTATGGATCATCGTAAATATAAAGGACAAAAGCAATATAATCCTTCATCTCAGGCGGAAACCATCAGGCTGAACAAATATATTGCCAACAGCGGTTTGAGTTCCCGGCGTGAGGCTGATCAGCTCATCCTATCGGGTAAAATACAGGTCAACGGAAAGGTGGTGCGTGAACTGGGAACAAAGGTCAAACCGGAGGATAAGGTTAGTTATAAAGGACGGTTGTTGAATGATGAAAAACCTGTTTATCTACTACTTAATAAGCCTAAAGATTATGTGACCACAGTAAAAGATGCGCATGCTCAAAAAACGGTCATGGATCTTGTCGAGAAGGCATGTACTGAAAGAATTTATCCGGTTGGACGGCTTGATAGAAATACAACGGGGGTATTGTTGCTGACCAACGACGGGGAACTTGCCAAAAGGCTTATGCACCCGCGGTATAAGAAGAAAAAGGTATACCATGTGGTGCTGGACAAACCGGTGACCAAAAAACACCTTGAGTTGGTTGTCAGTGGTGTTGACATCGGAGATGAAATGGTAGCTGCCGATGCAGTAAGTTATATAGACCAGCAGGATAAAACCCAAATTGGGGTTGAGATCCATACGGGACAGAACCGGGTCATTAGAAGGATGTTTGAAAGCCTGGGATATCATATCAGGAAGCTGGACCGTGTATATTTTGCCGGATTGACCAAAAAAAATCTGAAAAGGGGGCATTGGCGATTTTTATCACGAAATGAAATTAATAAACTAAAAATGAATGCGTTTCAATGAAATTATGTGAGCAATGTTTGTTGGATAAAACTTGTGATTATATGATATCAATCAGAAGGTGAGTTATTCAGATTAATCCGATTGATAGCATATTTTCATGATGAAATTAATCAATTCTTTTTTTAGACCACGTATGATCCGGAAGGAAATAAATCCGAATGATGTATTGAATTCTTCCCTGATTCTCTTCTTTTTGCTCACAATTCTTTCCAAATCACCTGAAGCATTTGCGGACAAAGGCCATCAACTGCAAAACAGCTTTTTGAGTGTACCATATTCCCAATATACAGATTGTCTTTTGGGGAGTTCTTTTGATACCTCACATGCTGATTCGCATTTAAAAAAAATAAAGACCATTTCCCGTGGTTATTATCCTTATAAATTTATAAACATTGACTTAAAGAAGATTTTGGGTTATAATCAGTATGAAGGCTTGAGGCTGGGAATAGGCTTGCTTACCAATGAAGGTTTCTCAAAACAATATGCTTTTGGAGGTTATATTGGGTATGGGTTGCATGATAAACACCTGAAGTATGGGGGAAGAGCGATATTTGACCTGCAGAAAGGTTCAGCAGGTAGACTGGAACTGTCCTATATGCATGATGTTTCAGCAATGGGAGGATATCAACTCCTGGAAAAAGAAAGTATTTTATCGCCCAAAATGTTACGTCTATTTTTGATTGATAAAATGGATCGGGAAATTAAAAAGCAGATCACCTATTCGTTCCGGCCCACAAGATATGTGAAGCTTAGTTTTTTTATGCAGCAATCTGATATAGATCCTTATGCCGACTATCGCTTTTCAAAGGGGGGGGAAACCTATAAGGGCACTTTTCATTTGGCTGAAATCGGATTGAGGTCACGTCTTTCCTTGATTGAACATGCTGTAAGCACCCCCCGGGGAAAGATCCGGCAAGATTCTCATATCCCGGTTCTGTACGGAAATGTATTCAGGGGAATCAACCGGTTAAATGGCAATTTCGAATATATAAAGCTGACAGCTTCACTTGTGGATCATTTTCAAATTAAATGGTTGGGCAAGTTCCGTTATAAGTTGATTGGAGGGATGACCGGAGGTCAGCCACCTGCCTTTAAACTTTATAACGGACACGGATCATTCGGCAGTCGCTTTAATATTTATGCACCCAACAGTTTTGCTACCATGCGGTTTTCTGAATTTATTGCTGACCGTTTTATTTCTTTTTTTTTAAGACAGGATCTAACTGCTATGCTTTTTCAGCGTGATAGATTTTTCCCCCGTATTGCCTGGATAAACAATATGGGATGGGGTTGGCTGAACGATCAGGATAACCACCAGGGCATAAGTCTACAAACATTTGATAAAGGGTATTTTGAGACTGGTTTGGTTCTGGATGATCTATTGAGGACGCTTCTTTTTAATTATGGGTTTGGCGTTTTCTACCGCTATGGACCCTATGGATTTCAAAAGTTTTCCAATAATCTGGTGTATAAGCTCAAGATAAGCGTTAATTTCAATTTTTGATTGGCAATCACATTTTTTTTTTATTTGTTTTACGTTAACCTGTATTATTCATGCGTCAAGTTTTGGGTAGATGCAAGGCGTCGAAAGCCGACGACGCAGTCGCCTACTTCGAGGCTTTCGCAACGTAGCATATGTCCATAAATTGGCGCACTCGGAAAAAATGCATAAAAATAAAAAATTTGGCGTATAATAAGTAAAGTGCTAGTATTCTTTTGTTTATAAATAATTTTTCATTTTTTATGAATAATACAGGCTAAATTGCATTATCATGATCAAACTTTACTCAATCCATAGGCTGAAGCATTCTGGTATAAAAGATGTATTTGTAATGTATATCCTATTTAAGGGGGTATTTTATTACTAAATCGGGACGACTACCCTAAATCCCAGGTAATTACCTGCGGCTTCAGGAGGAAGATGGGATCTTCTATTAATTATTAGATGATATATGGGTGAACTCCAATGTCCGCCCCGGTATATTTTGGAGGAATTGTTGTACCAGCCCAGACACCATTCAGCAACATTGCCACTCATGTCATAGATACCATAGGTATTGGGTGTTTTTTGTCCTACCGGATGGGGATGACCGTTGGCATTTTTCTGGTACCAGGCTACCGATTGTGCCGAGTTGCTGCCACTATACTTGTAAGTAGTATCAGCAGCATAATACCATTCTGCTTCTGTAGGCAACCGGCCGCCCATCCATCTGGCAAAATGCATAGCTCCCTGCCATGTAACATGGATCACAGGAATTGATTCCATGTCATTTCCGGGAATATACTTTTCTCCATTATGCACTATACCGGTGGTCGAGGTTAGAAAAATATATTGGATATTCCCATATAAACCTGCAGTATCTACACCGATTGCATTCATGAAGGCGCTGTACTGTTGGTTGGTAACTTCATATTTGCCAATTTTATAGGGATTGATCCTGACCGAATCTCCTGCGAAAGGGATTGTGGCAGCGGGAATAGAGGCAAAACTCATTGGAGGTGGACTTCCTCCGGGTTTCGTAAGATTAAGGATTACACTGGCATCCGTTATTAATGTATCCTGGCCCTGATTAGGGTTATCAGATTCTACATACTCATCGACATAATCCCTAAGGGAAAAAAAATTCCAATCTTTATCCTTCGGGGTATCATCTGTGAATCGCACTTCAACTGTTATTTGAGGGGAATTACCCGGCAGTTCCCAGGTTTTAAGTGGATAAGAAGCATGAGGGATGTAGCCATGCTTTTGGATCAATATCGAATCGTTGAGCTTAAGCGTTACCCGGTGTACAGTCAAATAACGGTTAAATCCGCTTAGCCGGGCAGATATGTTTATTTCCGCTCCTTTTACAATTCGGTTGCTGCTCGCGGGGTAAGTAATAACAACTTCCGGTTTGAGCAGGGTTTCTTCCTTCATCTCGCAGCTTTGAAGCAGCAAGGTTATGAAGCTTATCAGGACAGGAAGGACAAATTTGGTGCGTATTTTCATTACATAACCATTTTAATGGAAGGGTAAATGTAATAAAAATTAATCAATTGAACTTGTATCTGACTTTACGGACAGATACAAATCTGTATTATTCAGGCTGATCGGGCTAAACCTTATCATTCGAAAAATGCTTTCATTTTTTCGAAAAAGGATTTATCCGTATCATCCGGGTTTGGCTGGAAATTTTCCGATTGCTCCATGGATTCCAGCATCTTCTGCTCTTCCTTGGTAAGATTTTTGGGCACCCAGACGTTGATATTGACCAGCAGGTCGCCTTTACCGTAGCCATTTACTTCGGGTAAACCTTTCCCTCTCAGGCGCAGAATTTTTCCGGGTTGTGTACCGGGTTCAATTTTGATTTTTACTTTGCTCTCGAGCGTGGGTACTTCAACCGGTCCACCGATTGTCGCTGTAGGGAAACTGATGTACAGGCCATATATTAAGTCGTTGCCATCACGGGAAAAATAAGGATGTTCTTTTTCATGGATCAAAACGATTAGATCACCATTGATACCTCCCCGTCTGGCAGCATTTCCCTTACCGCTTACGGTCATCTGCATACCCTCACCTACACCGGCGGGAATGTCAATAGATACAACCTCACTGCCTTTGGTAATGCCTTCCCCATGACATTTGGTGCATTTGTTTTGCAGGATTCTTCCAACGCCTCCACATTGAGGACATGTGGAAGTGGACTGCATCTGTCCGAGAAAGGTGTTGGTAACCTGGGTTACCTGGCCGGAGCCTTTACAAGTAGGGCATGTGCTATAAGCTGAGGAGGATCCTTTTTCGGCTCCTGTACCGTCGCAGGCATCGCAAGGGAGATATTTATTTAGTTTTAATTTTTTATTTACCCCTTTGGCAATCTCTTCCAGTGAGAGGTTTACTTTAACACGGATATTTGAACCTTTGTTTGCTCTGCGGCTTCTTCTTCTGCCTGTTGTTCCGCCAAACTCTCCGAAGTCACTAAATCCACCGAATCCGCTGAATGCACTTCCGAATCCTCCGCCAAAAATATCTCCAAACTGTTCAAAGATGTCTTCGATGGTCATACCACCACCACCGAATCCACCACCGGCTTGAGCACCGCCCTTTACACCGGCGTGTCCGTATTGATCATATTTTTTTCTTTTATCAGAATTTCCGAGTACTTCGTATGCTTCGGCTGCTTCCTTGAATTTTTTCTCTGCTTCCTTGTCCCCCGGATTTTTATCCGGGTGGTATTTAATCGCCATTTTACGGTATGCTTTCTTGATCTCATCCTCCGAAGCATCTCGCGATACACCTAATATTTCATAATAGTCTCTTTGAGCAGCCATATAACTATTCCTTTTCCATATTTTATGAGTTAACGTATGTTTCCCGTCTCCCTGGTTTTCCTGAAGCCCTTATTCTTGCCCGGAAGAACCGGAGATCCATCCCATTCATCCTAACTTGAAAAAAAACACAGGTCATTCGCCAACTACCACCTTGGCAAATCTTATGACTTTGTCGTTTAAATGGTATCCTTTTTGCACCACATCTACGACCTTGCCTTTCATGTCTTCGCTGGGTGCAGGAATTTTTGAAATGGCTTCATGTCTATCGGTATTAAATTCCTGATCCTGTGCTTCAATTTCCTGGACACCCTGTTGTTTTAAGAAGTCATTAAATTTGTTGTATATCAGATGAATTCCATCTTTCACAGCCTGGTTTTCCCCGGATTCATCTATTGACTGCATAGCCCTTTCAAAATCATCCATTATGGGAAGTAACCCTTTTAGTATATCTTCACCGGCTGATTTGGTCAGTTCCATCTTCTCCCTAAGGGTTCGTCTTCTGTAGTTATCGTATTCAGCCGTTAACCTTAAATATTTATCCTGCAATTCCGCCAATTTTTCCCTGTCTGACTTTTCTTTGGTTTCTTTTTTCGGCTCTTCGACTGTTTTTTCCTGTTGCCGGTTTTTGTCTTTATGGGTTTCTTTTTCTGATTTTTTTTCTTGCTGCGCACCTTCTTCCTTGTGGGCAGCGGTTTGTTCTTTTTCTTTGGCGCCCCTTTGATCTTGTTCTTTTGTATTCGTATCTTTTTTGGTATCTGCTTCTTGATTTAAATCTTTGTTTTGTGCTTCTTTCTCATTTTCCTGGGTTTTATTCCGCTCAGAGGTTTTATCTTTTGATTGGGACTGCTGGTCATTGGTTTGCTCTTTATTTAGTTGTTCCTGGTTTTTCTTTTCTTCTGATTTCATAGTATTTTTTTCTTTTGTCATATCCATCTTTTTTTTACTGCTAAGCGTCATGTTAAAAATCTCATTCGGAGGAGTCAAATAATTTGCCAAAACAAGCTAATACGACAAATTGGCATCAAAAGAGACAGGAATAGGTGAAAATGTGACAAACCATTAATGATCTACCCGCTGAATGTCGGCACCAATTTGGTTGAGCCGGGTGTCAATATTTTCATAGCCGCGGTCAATTTGTTCAATATTGAGAATGGTACTGGTTCCATCTGCATAGAGAGCAGCAATAAGCAAAGCTACTCCGGCCCGGATGTCGGGTGAGGTCATTTTGGTTGGCCGGAGTCTGACCTGATGATCCTGGCCTATAACCGTTGCCCGGTGTGGGTCACATAAAATGATCTGGGCTCCCATATCAATGAGTTTATCGACGAAGAACAATCTACTTTCAAACATTTTCTGATGGATCAGTACACTACCCCTGGCCTGGGTAGCAAGAACCAGCATAACACTGAGCAGATCGGGGGTGAGACCGGGCCACGGGGCATCAGCTATAGTCATAATGGAACCGTCAATAAAAGTTTCAATCTCATAGTGCTCATGCCTGGGAATAAAAAGATCATTTCCCCTTTTTTCCATTTTAATGCCGAGCCTTCTGAAGGAAGCCGGGATGATCCCCAGATCATCATAGGATACATTCTTGATGGTGATCTCTGATTGATTCATAGCAGCAATCCCAATAAAACTACCTATTTCGATCATGTCGGGAAGAATATGATGTGAGGTACCCCCGAGTTCCTTTACGCCTCTAATGGTTAGAAGGTTGGAGCCGACCCCGGAAATTGAAGCACCCATTCCGTTAAGCATATGACACAATTGTTGGATATAGGGTTCGCAGGCTGCATTGTAGATGGTAGTTATACCTTCCGCGAGCACAGCCGTCATGATGATATTGGCAGTGCCTGTTACAGAAGCTTCTTCCAGCAACATATAGGTTCCCTTCAAATGCTTCCCTTCAATGGTATAAAAATTGGTTTTATGATTGTAAATAAATTGCGCACCAAGCTTTTCAAAACCCTGGAAATGAATATCCAATCGTCTTCTGCCTATTTTATCACCGCCGGGTTTTGGTATGAATCCCTTTCCAAAGCGGCCCAGCAGTGGTCCCAGAATCATGACAGAGCCCCTTAAGCTTTCTGCTTTTTCGGTAAAGGTTTTGGTTTTAAGGTATTCAAATTCAATTTTTTCAGCCTTAAAGCTGTAAGTGGCATGTGATTCCCTGGTTATGGTAACACCCAAACATTTTACTAAATCCAGTAGTTTGTTTACATCACTGATATCAGGTATATTATGAATGGTTGTCTTTTCAGGGGTGAGCAATGTGGCACATATTACCTGAAGTGCTTCATTCTTGGCACCCTGTGGTAGAATAGAACCTTCTAAAGATTTGCCTCCCTTGATAATGAATGACCCCATGGTTTAATGGGACTTTGAATAAGTGTTGTTGTTATTCTTTACTTTTTTGACGGGACGTTTCTTTTTCAATTTATTGAGAATATCCTTGGCATCGGTCAGTTTAACGTTTTCCCGGTCTACCGTGATTTTACCATCCGAAAGTTCTTGAATATCATGGAAAATCTGTTCATCGCTCACACTATCCTTATTCCACGTAAGATAATTCTTTTTCATATGGTTTGCGATCGTCTCAATAAGGGCGTTTTTCTCTTCACTCTCCTTATATTCAGCGGCTTTCTCAATTAGTTGTTCGATGATTTTGCCATAATGCTTATACTTAATTTCTTTATTGTTATAAGGAACGGGATCGGGGTTACTTTTTAGGGTTTCTTTTGGAGGAGGTTCATAAGGGGAGTCAATATCGAGTTCATATTCGGACATAATTTGCAGATGATCCCATAATTTATGTTTAAAATCGGCAATATCCCTGAAATGGGGGTACATGTTGCCCATGATTTCAATGATTGATCTGGCCATCTTATTTCTTTCCTCCTTGTCCCTGATCGTCTGGCAATATTCCACCAGCTTCTGGATATTCCTTCCATATTCCGGCAAGATCAGTTGTTTCTTACTTGTGTTATACTCCATATTATTTGTCATTACAATTTTTGCAAAATTAGTTGTTTTAGAATTGCTAACCAACTATCTCAGGATATTATTTTTAGTTTGGCATATTTTAATAGCAGTTGTTTTTGGCCGTGGGCTTTAAAGAATATTGTTGCCCTTGTATCTGGCGGGGCCCCTTCTATCTGGAGAATCTTCCCTTCTCCGAAACGGTTGTGTTCCACTTTCATCCCCGTTTGGAAAACTCCATGATCGTTTATGTGATTTACCGGGTTGCTGCTGTTGTTATGATCTGTTATTTTTTTCAAATTACGTTTTGTACTGGCTATGCTGCTTTCCGCTGGTTGTTTTTTGCTGGATAGCTGTTCGAAGAAGTCATCTTCATTGGGTTCATCATCCGGGAATATCAGATATTTCGGATCAATATCCCGAATGAACCGGCTTGGATGGGATTTATGGGAGACACCCCATTTATAGCGATTATTGGCATAGCTGAGGGTGGCTTTTTCCTCGGCCCTTGTGAGCGCAACATAAAAAAGTCTTCTTTCCTCTTCAATTTCCTTCTCCTTGTTGATCGACATTTTTGAAGGAAATAATCCATCTTCTATACCCGCTAAATATACCTGCTTGAATTCCAGTCCTTTTGCTGAATGCATGGTCATGATGGTCACTTTATTGACATCGGATTCTTCCTCATTGTCAGCAGTGGTTAAAAGGGATACATTTTGAATGTACGCTTCGAGGGTTGGGATGGCTTCTCCTTCATATTGCCGGGTGAATTCCTTAATTCCATTCAATATTTCCTGCACATTTTCGAGTTTATTTTGTTCCTGCAATGTTACGGGATTCTTCAGGCTATTGATCATACCGGAATTTTTGGTGATATTGAGCGCTGCTTCATAAGCATCTTTTTCCATGGCCTGCTTATTGAATTTCCGGATCATCGTTGTAAAGTTATTGATCTTGCCAACCGTGGTTTTATTGAGCTCGGGGATATACATGGAAAGATTGACCAGCACATTCCAGATATTCATATTATGCCCATTGGCATAATCCTGAATTTTTCCCTGGGTTGCTTTACCGATACCACGCACCGGATAGTTGATAATCCGCAGTAAAGCTTCTTCATCCATAAAGTTGATGCTTAGTCTGAAATAGGCCAGTATATCTTTGATCTCTTTTCGTTGGTAAAATGATATTCCCCCATACACTTTATAGGGTATATTGAATCTTCTGAAGGCTTCTTCAAAATTACGTGATTGGGCGTTGGTTCGGTATAGTATGGCAAAATCCTGATAATTGTAACCTTCTGAGTTGATCTTGTCTCTCATTGCTTTTGCAATATTGTAGGCCTCTTCTGTATCGGTATAAGATGATATGACCTCAATTTTCTCTCCTTCCTTTTGCCTGGAGAAGACTTTTTTGCGGATCTGGTTTTCATTTTTTTGAATCATACTGTTTGCCGCTGCTACAATTGTTTGGGTAGAGCGGTAATTTTGCTCGAGTTTAAATATGCTTGCTTGCTTAAAATCATGCTTAAAATTCAGCATATTTTCAATCTTCGCACCTCTGAATGCATAAATACTTTGTGCATCGTCACCAACGACGCAAAGATTGCCTGAGTCTTTAGATAACTTCTTGACTATCATATATTGTGAAAAATTGGTATCCTGGTACTCATCAACCAGGATATATTGAAATTTTTCCTGGTATTTCTTTAGTATCTCCGGATGATCTCTGAAAAGAATATTGGTATACAGCAACAGATCATCAAAATCCATGGCATCTGCTTTGCGGCATCTGGAGAAATATATTCTGTAAATATCTGCCAACTTGGGTTTTCTTGACCTTTCATCCTGTTGTGTGATCTGGGTATTCCTGGAATAGGAATCACTGGTAATCAGATTATTCTTGGCCATCGAGATCCGGGCTAATACCTGATTGGGTTTATACACTTTTTCATCCAGACCTTGTTCCCTGAGGATTTTTCTGATAAGATTGCGCGAATCAATGCTATCGTATATGGTATAGTTTTTTGAATATCCTGTGGCATCTGATTCCCATCTGAGTATCCTGGAACACATCGAATGAAAAGTACCCATCCACATCTTATGCCCTGAATTTTCATCCACCATTTCTGCGATCCGGGCTTTCATTTCGGATGCAGCCTTGTTTGTAAAGGTTAGTGCAAGTATATTCCAGGGCTTAATCCCCTGTGTGAGCATATAGGCTATCCTGTAGGTAAGCACTCGTGTCTTTCCTGATCCGGCACCTGCAAGGACCAAGGTTGGTCCCTTATAATTGATAACAGCTTCTTTTTGAGCTTCATTGAGATTTTTCAGAAATTGTTCCAACGGTTTGTTTGATTTTGATTTTCAGATATCTGGTGTCTTATCCGGTTTTGCGGAAAATTTTAATCACAGGCCTTTCTGCAATTCCTCAAAAATAAAAATACGTATCTACAGTTTATATATTTAACCTGCATTATTCATAAAAAATGAATAAATATCTATAAATAAAAGTATAT
>CAYYLT010000040.1:0-16305 GCA_964472385.1 uncultured Bacteroidales bacterium | reverse complement strand
GCTTTCGACGCCTTGCATCTACCCAAAACTTGACGCATGAATAATGCAGGCTAAAGCCTGAATTTTAGAGGTTAAAAATGGCTGCTTTTTCTGGAGACAAATGTCCTCGCTTTATCGAACCGCATTCAGGAGGTTTATGCTTTTTATACTGATGGCAATTTTGTAACTTTGGGTTGTATGAATATTGCTGAAAATATAGATCATTTCAGAAAAGTATTGCCCAAAGGCGTCAAGCTGATAGCTATTTCGAAGACAAAGCCTACGGCTGATATCTTGGAAGCTTATCATGCGGGACATAAAATCTTTGGCGAGAATAAGGTTCAGGAACTGGTGGATAAATACAAAGAGCTGCCAAAAGATATTGAATGGCATATGGTAGGTCATGTACAATCCAATAAAGTTAAATATATGGCTCCTTTTGTGCATTTGATCCAAGGGGTTGACAGACCGAAGTTATTCAGTGTGATTGATAAGGAAGGAAGAAAAAACAACCGGGTAATTGACGTATTGATGCAGTTTCATATAGCCGTTGAAGAGACAAAGTTTGGTTTTAGTTTGCAGGAAGCGATAGATTTTATTGGTTCTCAGGATTTTGAAAATTTTGAATTTGTAAAGATTAAGGGAGTCATGGGAATGGCTACATTTACTGATGACATGGAGCAGGTAAGCGCTGAATTTCATAAGTTGGCTGGTATGTTTCAACAATTAAAGTCAACATATTTCAATCATGATCCTGAATTTAGGGAAATATCCATGGGTATGTCCAACGATTATCAAATAGCGCTTGAGGAAGGCGCTACCATGGTAAGAATTGGAAGTTTGATTTTCGGAAGCAGATAAGATCCTTGATAATTTGTGTCATACAAAATTTTGAATGCTATGATTAACACAGAAACCACCTATTTGGGTATCAAATTGCGCAATCCTGTTATCGTTGGTAGTTCAGGGTTAGCCAATACCCTTGATAAGATCCGGAAGATTGAAGAAAATGGGGCAGGGGCAGTGGTGTTAAAATCATTGTTCGAAGAACAAATCAACTACGATGCCACCACATTGGCTAAAGGTACGGATTACCCCGAAGCTATGGATTATGTCAATTATTATATCAAGAATAATTCAGTTGAGCAGTACCTGAAATTAATACGCCAGGCAAAGGAGGAAGTATCCATCCCTGTTTTTGCCAGCATCAATTGTATTTCTTCCAGCCGGTGGATTGAATTTGCTAAAAGAATTGAGGAAGCGGGAGCGGATGGTATAGAAATCAATGTATTTATCCTGCCGTTGGATAAAAACGCAAAAGCAGAAGTTTATGAAAACATTTATTATGAACTGGCTGATAAATTGAACAACACCATTACCATTCCTTATGCCTTTAAATTGGGCAGTCATTTTACCAATTTGATTGGCGTAGTGGAACGGCTGAATGCATTGGATGTTCCGGGTGTTGTACTATTCAATCGCTTTTATGAACCAGATATCGACACAGAGAAAATAGATTTTACCGCGGCAGAAATATTTAGTTCACCTGAAGATTTACGGTATTCTTTAAGGTGGGTAGGTGTTGTTTCATCAAAAGTACAAAGAATTGATATTGCTGCCAGTACCGGCGTACATACTGGTGATGCCGTTGTGAAACAACTGTTAGCCGGTGCCACCGCTGTTCAGATATGTTCAGCTGTTTATAAAAAAGGTTTTGTACAGATTAAAAATATTCTGGAGGAAATGAAGGGCTGGATGGAGACCCATGCATATGATCAAATCGATCAATTCCGGGGTAAACTGAGCTACAAAAATCTTCAGGATCCCCTGATTTATGAGCGTTCACAATTTATGAGATATTTTTCCAGTATACAATAATGATTCGAAATAGCCATTTTTTACAAAGGCATATGCTAACGAACCTGTATTATTCATGGGTCAAGTTTTGTGTAGATGCAAGCCGTCAAAAGCCGACGATGCCGTTGCCTGCTTCGGGCTTGCTGAAAAACACAAAAAATGCCTATAATAAATAGGATGCATACCTTTATTATTTGCTCATTGCAGGGTTATTAGCAAATATTTGCATACGACTTGCATTTTTATGATCATTTTTTAAGCAATTGCTTGCCTGCTTAGTTTTTTTGAAATGGATTGCGTTTACTATGAGATCACGGTTGTACACCCAATACTTTGCTCCGGTAAAAAATAGACCAACGGTTTTCTTGCTTTTGGTGTTGTTTTTTTTTGCCTTTTCAGGTTTCAAGAACAACGGGAACGATGATGGCAAATATTACACCGGAAGACTGGGGTATTATCCCATTGAATTGTACTTGGATAAAAATGGCAAGCAGCTTAATGGTGCTTATATTCAACGCTACATGCACGATCAGCAAAAAATTGAACTGTATGGTGAAATTGACAAACACGGCAAATTCAAATTAAAAGGGAATGGCATTTTCTCCGGACATATATCAAACGGACAAATAACCGGATATTGGTATCGATCTGAAGATTCCAGGGAGCAATACCCTTTTTCGCTAAAAGAAAAAAAGACGGACTATCATGCTGAGGATCTATGGGAATCATTCTCACTGCAAGAAGGTTCGGTTCTCCAAATACCATCGGATGCACAGGCGGATACCCTCGCCTGCGATAAGTTTATGAACAACCAGATGGCGCTTTGCCAGGAATTGGATAAGAAAACCGACAATATACAATCGGTAAATGAAATTTGCTTTTCAATACCCGATAGCTCAATAGTCTCAAAGTTTTCACTGGAAATAGCTGTTTATAAAAATATTGATAGTTTGAGCACCTTTTTACCCCATGATACGATAGGGCGTTATCGCATCGATAGTATGGTTATCAATGGGAAAACATTTCAGTTTTTCAGTTACGGAGAAGGAACCACAGATGGAAGCTATAATTCAAAGATTTATTTTATTACCCCGTCCGCTGGCAAGTATTCCTACTTGTTTCATCTTTTTTATGCCTACGCGAATCCCTGGATATATGGAAATCCTTATAGTAAAGAAGAATATGACGGGCCCTACATCAATAACCTGAACCATCTGGTTGAATTTGCCGAGCATATCATAGGCAGTATTTGATGATATTTTTCATTTTGTTTCCATTGATGAGATGGTATCAGGTTTGTTTACCTCCATTAAGATCTCTGGCCTCCTCTATCCTGTATTATTCATAAAAAATAAATAGGGTCTGCTGAAAAACACAAAAAAACCTTAAAATCAACAGGCTATACATAATATATTGTTTATAAAATGCAAGGTTTTTCGTAAATATCCGTAAAAAACCTTGCATTTTTTGCGTTAATATTTTTTGTTAGCCTTTAGCACATCATCTACTTCGTTGGCTTCAGCTCGCAGTATTCATATACAGCTTCGCTTTGCCGCCTCTTAGCTGATGCAATAAAGACTTTTTCAGCAAACCCTAATTATTGGCTATTACTCCGGAAGAGTGATCAATATCACCATGAATTGGTGATTTATATCACTTTTTTTTATGGTACATTTTGACCTACCCGTCGTATACAAATCAAAAAAATGCTATGACCATGAAAAAACTGATGATCGTTTTATTCATAACATTAATGGGGATATCAGTAACCCATGCGCAAGTGAATGTCAGCGAAGCAAAAGCAAAATTTATTTACAATTTTACGAAGTTTTTTGACTGGCCTCAATCGAAACAAAATGGTCAGTTTATTATCGGGGTATATAAGGAAGATAAGGTATTTTATCAATTAGAAGATTTTACAAAGGGCAAAACTGTTAATATGCAGCAAATATCTGTGAAAAGATTCCGGAAGGCAGATCAGGTAACTGATTGTCATATCCTTTTTGTATCAAAATACGGGATTAATGATTTACCGGCCATAGATAATAGAATGGGCTCAAAAACTTTACTCATTAGCGATAGCGACCAGGGGATTGATCAGGGGGCCACCCTGAATTTTATCCTAAGCGGTAAACGGTTAGGATATGAATTTGCTCCATCTCATGCCACCGATAAAGGTTTAAAATTCAGTTCACGTATAAGGGATATGGCCGCAAAAAACTATTAGGCAGGACAAAGGATTTCCCAATTCCATTTGTTAGGGTGACTTCATTCATTGGCTTCGAATGGAGGAATATCTTTTCCTTTGTCAGGCTGGATTACCATAGGAAGATATACAATACTGCCAGAATAGCCATTATACCGATGCTCATGGTGTTAAACACATTTCCGGTGTGGAATAATCCGGGATGAAAATGTATGCCTTTGCCATGTTCCTTCTTGCCTTCTTTTTTCAGCTCATAATAGCTTATGGCTACCAATACACCAGCCAGGATAATTGCTATGTAGCCTACCCTGTTCATAAAGGGGATCTCAGGCATAATCATATCTATAGCGAGTGAAAAAGGAATGGTCAGCATGGCTACCCAAAGGGCGGCGTTTGGGGTGGCTTTTTTCCAAAAGAGACCGGCGATGAAAATCACTACCACTGCCGGTGTAATATAGCCTGTAAAATCCTGAATAAACTGAAAGGCTTGATCCAATTGACCTAACAGGGGTTTGGCCACAAAAACACCTATAACAAGCGCGGTAAAGCTTGATAAACGTCCTACCAATACCATATTGCTTTCACTGCTTTTTGTATTGATAAAATGCTTGTAGATATCCATGGTAAAGATGGTCGAAGTGGAGTTCAAAATGGCCGCCAAGGTGGAGACAATTGCAGCTACCAGCGCGGCAAAGGCTACACCACGCACGCCAACCGGCACCATCTGAAGTACGTAAGGATAAGCTTTATCTGAAGGAGAAAGATCGCCATTTGTCAGGGCATAGGCAGCTATTCCGGGAACAACAACAATAAGCGGTAACAATAATTTCAAATAACCGGCAAAAGCAAGGCCTCTCTGAGCCTGTTTGATATTTTTGGCAGCTAAGCCCTTTTGAATGACATATTGATTGAACCCCCAGTAAAAAAAATTGGCAATCCACAATCCCCCTACCAACACCGCTATCCCTGGTATATCCTTAAAGGCATCGCGGTTGCCTCCATTCCCATCGGGTATCATAATTTGGCCTTTCTCAAGGATCATGTCAAATTTGTCGGGAAAATAACGGATCATCTCATATAAACCTGCCAAAGGGCCATTGACGCCATATCTGTCGGCTACTGCATCTAAGGCAATGTAAGTTGTGATCAATCCGCCGACCACAAGAAAAGTTACCTGAATAAAATCTGTCCAGGCAACGGATTTTAATCCCCCATAAATGCTATATAAAGCTGAAAAGATCGCTAAGCCCAAAATACCATACATGAGCGGAACGCCCATGATGGTGTTTAATGCAAGAGATCCTAAATACATCACGGAGGTCAGATTAACAAATACGTATAACAACAACCACAGAACAGATAAAACGGTACGAACCCGGTTGTCATACCGGAGCTCAAGAAACTGGGGCATGGTATAGATCTGCTTTTCCAGAAAGATGGGCATGAAATATTTGGCTATGATCAGCAATGCCAAGGCAGACATCCATTCGTAGCTGGCAATGGCCAGTCCAATGGCATATCCGGAACCGGACATGCCAATAAACTGCTCAGCAGAAATATTGGAAGCAATCAGAGAAGTGCCTATAGCCCACCAAGGTAGAGATTTACCGGCTAAAAAATAATCGCTGGAGTTTTTTTTATGACCCTTTTTCTCCCGCGATACCCACAATGCGATACCCAGAATTAATACTACATACAGAATGAAGCTGACTAAGTCTATGGTTGAAAATCCCTGGTCCATTTAAGCATTAAATTTGTGCGCGCTAAAATAGGAATTATTGTTAAATGTGCAAACATTGTCTGACCAATTTTTTGATTCACAAAGATTATTGAGTAATAATCTCAGGATTTTTTTTAATTTTGTTCTGCATAGCAGGTTTAGTCCGTATTATTAATACAGGGTAGACGAGATTCTGGCTGCTGTGTTATGTGATTTTATAGATGATCAAAGGATAACCAAATGGAAAAAAGAGAAGTCGTTCGCAAAGCTTTAAATTTTGAACCAGTACCCTATGTCCCTTGGAGTTTCAGGTTTACGCGGGAAGCGGAGGATAAGCTGAAAGATCATTGGCATACTGAAGATATAGAACCCTATACCCAGAACCACTTTGTTGAACTGGGCAGTGACATTGGTTTTTTTGAATACCTTGGGGATGATCTGTATAAAGATGTATTTGGCGTTGTTTGGGACCGGTCTGTTGATAAGGATATTGGTATTCCCAAAGACAGCTTGCTGCCTGAACCGACACTGGAACATTATAAATTTCCTGATCCTTTGGATCAACGTTTTTTTGCGGATATACCCGGTAAATTGGATCAATATGGCGATCGATTCAGGGTATTTTGCCTGGGATTTTCGCTTTTTGAAAGGGCATGGACCATGCGGGGTATGGAAAACCTGTTTATGGATTTTCTTGTGAATCCTGAATTTGTCCGGATGCTGCTCGAAAGGATTGCTGAATATAACATTGCCCAGATCAGGGAGGCCCTGAAATATGATATTGATGCGGTATATTTCGGCGATGACTGGGGCAAGCAAAGCGGACTCCTCATGGGTTATGACTTTTGGAAAGCATTTCTGGCTCCGGTATTGGAAAAGATGTACCGGGTGGTGAAAGATGCCGGTAAGTATGTTTTCATCCATTCATGCGGTGATGTGGATGAATTGTTTGATGATCTTGCCGCGTTGGGTGTTAACTGTTTCAATCCTTTCCAGCCGGAAGTAATGGAGGTTCATGAAATATTTAATCAATACTATGGTAAGCTGGCATTTTGGGGTGGTCTGTCGATGCAACATACCCTGCCTTTTGGCACCCGGTCGGATGTGGTTAAAGAATCTCAACACTTGCTTGAGATGGGCAAAAAGGGAGGATATATTTTTTCACCCTCCCATGCCGTAGAAGGAGACACATCGGTTGAAAATATGGTTGCCTTTATTGAACAGGCAAAGCAACAAATCTGCTAAAGGTAAAACCAAAACCCCAATTATTTTCATTAAGCCAGGCCTGAGGGGTATCAGGCTTCTGACTTTTTGCTGCTCGCCAACCGTGTAATACCCCATATGATCAGTCTTATCACTCCCTGAAGAAAATAGATTACCACCGCAAAAATCAAAACATAGTGAAGTGCGGAAAGTACTTCAATCCAGTCGGTGTTGTAAGAAATGATGGAGATGATATTCAAAATAAATGAGGCAATAAATATGATGATAAATACCGTAAGCTCTCTTTTTTTTGTTTTGGCAGATATGATCGAATCTTTCATCGGTAAAACTTTTTATAAGGTTAAAAAAATAAAAAAAGAGCATGGTGAATCCCAGACGGATTGACCATGCATAATCTTACATTACTGGATTATGTATTATGCTGATCCAGTACTTTCAGCTTTTCTTCAGGCCAATAGACGGTTTCGTTCTTCATCATGGCTTCATCTCCCATCAGCGAAGCGATGGTTGCATAAAGGTATTCTTCCAGTAGGCCGGGAATAATTTTATTCTTTCTGATACATTCCAAGAAAGCTTCATTCTGAAGCTGGGTTGAGTTTGGCAATGGATAATCGTCAGTAAAGAATTCCCCGGAAGTATCTGCCGCACTTTCCGGAACCCAGGATTTTCCGCCCAACGGTACGTTGTCAAATATTTGATGTTCAATCTCGTTGATCATTTGGAGGATACCTGGTGCCGCAGGAGGAGATTCATAGAAATATTTTCCATTTTCAAGCTCAAAAGCCCCTTTCACTCCCATGATCTGCTCTTCCAGACTGTATTGCTTGTTGCTGGTCATAGAATCATAGATCAAATGCACTCCTCCCGGATAGTCATAAACCAGATTCACATTGTCAAATACTTCCCTGCCGTCGTACCAGTAATTGATGCTACCGGATCCTCTAACCGCAATTGGAAGTTTGTTCATAAACCAATTGGCTACATGAATTTGGTGAGAGGCCAGTTCGGTCATCAAGCCCCTGGAATATTCCCTGTATAACCGGTGGTTGACCTTATGCTCAAGGGTTGGGTACTCGGGATCCAGCTTCCAGTTCGGATGATTCGGGAAATGATTTTTCGGTACTGCTCTGCGCCAGTCGTTGTTCCTGTGCCACCAGGCCCTTATCTGGGTGATCTTTCCAAAGAATCCGGAGTCAGCCATTTCTTTGGCCTTAAGGTATTTAATATCCCATCTTCTTTGGTGCCCGACAAAAAGAACTTTACCGGTTTCTTGTTGTGCTTTTGCCATCGCGATGCTTTCGTCAGTAGTTATGGCCATACTTTTTTCGCAAAGCACATGGCATCCACTTTTAAGCGCATCAATGGTCATTTGGGCATGTTCATGCAAGGGAGTGGCAATAACCACTGCATCGGGTTTGTTCTTTGCCAAAAGCTCCCTGTAATCCCAATATGCTTCGGCCTTTCCGTTGGTTAGATTCTTGGCCCGGTCATAATTGGGCGGATAATTGTCACAAACGGCAGTAATCTCAACTTCAGGCATTTGATTCAATACCAGTACATGATACCTGCCCCGTGAACCAACACCAATAATTCCTATTCGTATACGATCATTTGGAGATTTTTTATTGTCCTGCAGTGCTTCAGCAAAACTCATGCCCGGAGCTGCTGTCATAAGCAATCCGGATCCTGCAAAAAACGAAAGTTTTTTCAGAAATTCCCTTCGCGATTCTAATTGGTTTTTTTCCATACATTCACTATTTTAGTTTGTTTTATTTTTATAACACTTGTTTATAACAATTGTTTTATCTAACCTGTATTATTCATGCGTCAGGTTTTGGTTAGATGCAGGGCGTCGATGCCTAAAAGTTGACGCAATCGCAAAAAAAATAAATTATTTTAACAAAACAAGCAAATTGCACATATTCTTCGATTTACAAAGGGTTATTCATTTTTTGTGAACAATACAGGCTAATGGGATTTTGAAACTTGTTTGCATCATTGTTATTGTTGGCAGGATGCTTTTTTTCTGCCGGTCTGATATATAATTCCTCAACATGGGGTTCCTCATTCAGGTATTGAATTTTGGTAGCCTTTTCGGGATTAAAGTTATTCAAAATTTCTGCTGTTTCTTTCTTGCCGGTCAACAAAAGCGATGTTGACAGTACTTCAGCATCTGAGGGCGACTTTGAAACCACCGATATGGTAGAGATCGTATCAGGTGAAGTGCCGTTTTTGGGATTGATGATATCCTTCGATTCTTTGGAATGAATACCCGAAGTCGAAAGGGATGAATCTTTTAAATCAAAAGAATATACATTCCGGCTGTTATCATCTATATGCCGTATTCCCAGTTTCCAGCAATTTCCATAAGGATGTCTCCCTTTAGCCAGGATGCTGCTTTCCCCAAAACTGATGAAAGCATGGTTTATTCCTTTGGCAGATAATATCTGATCAATACTTTCCAGCGCGATTCCCTTGCCAATACCTCCCAGATCTATTGACATCCCCTTTACTTCCAAATATGCCGTAGAACTGTCCGGATCTAGCTTCAATTTATCCATCCCGGTTTTTCTATGAACCTGTTCAAAAGATGCTTCCTGTGTTTTATTATTCCTTTTAATAGACCGGTTTGCAGCGGTTAGTGGCAGAAAAGTAACATCAAATATCCCGTTGGTCAATGCATGATAATGCTTACACCGGTTGAGGACAGCATAAACTTCCTCAGAAATTTCGACAGGGCGAATGCCTGCCGAGGCATTTATTTGATATATGGTGCTGTTTTCATCAAATCTGGAATAGACCGATTCAAGCCAATTGACCTTATTGAATAGTTCCTGGAATACCAAATGGGCAAATCTCCGCTCCAATCCCCAGAAAACGATATCCATGCGGGTACCCATGGCAAAGAAATTGTTATGATATAAGGAAACAGACATAGAAGGAACGAATGTTGTTAAATATTATTCTTGTTTATAGTTCATGAACATTTCATCTATTGTTTTTCTTTTGATAAGATTTCGATGAATTACCATTCTATAACGAAGCATTAAGGGTTTGGATTGTGAAACGGCCACCGGTTTTTTCCCCGGGTAAACCGGGTTCTGCATGCTGCCTTGGTCCCGTATGATCCATGCCGGCGGAAATCCCGGGTTGGAGGGATGGCATAATATCAATAGCCCGCTTTGTGAAGACGGGTCGTTGAAAGAACCGACAAAATCCATCCATGGACTGGCGGGCACTGCAGTAACCTTTGCTTCAGGCTCACCATAGGTGGCGATAAACTTTATGTTTTCCGGTAGTTTGATCCGGGCTGAAAATCCCCCATAACCCTTTTCATTATCTGATCCGCCGAGGTCTAAGTCCGCTTTCAGCGCCTGGATATGAATATCAAAATCAATCATGCGCATGTCATTTTCTGAGGGATGAATGGTTATGGTTGAATTTTCCTTCACAAAAGGGATTTTATTGCCTTCTTTATCAGTAAGGTTTGATGATCTCCAGTAAACTTCGGGTTTGAGCAACAATTTGTGGCCTATCCTTTGTATTTCGACTGATTCAATATCCCAGGTAAAGTGCCGGATTGTCCACATATCCGTAAATTTCTCTCCATCTAAGCGTACCTGGGGCCAGGCCCAGAAAACCCCTCGTTGGTGTAGATGATCTTTGGGAAAATCCTCAGTCAGCACATGACCCTCCAGGTCGTAAAGGGGATGGATATAATGATTTTTTTTGTATTCCCCGCTTAGCGAATTGATGGCTTTTTGGTAGAATAGTACCTTCTGCTTACCCTCTTTAACCAGAATCCCTTCTTTTTTCTCTAATGCCTTTAATTCCTGACCCTGGGAAAGGCTGGATACGGTTACCAACAGGATAAGGCACAACAAAAACTGAGCGTTCGTGTATATTTTCGGCATGGGAACTGGCAAAATCCGGCGCATGGTTTTGTAATGATTCACGGTTATTCTTACATGGTGTATAAACGCCATAAAAAATGAAGAACCGCTATAGAAAGCATGAAACCCGCACTTACCCGTTTATGCATCAAGGATAATTGCGGGTTTCTGCTGTTATGATTGCAAAAAAAAATACTTATTAAACAGTTGGTTCCCAACCGGGTTCATAGGTTCTGCTCCACATTTGCATGGCTTCTCCGTCACCCAGTATGTTACCATTTGAAGGATTGATCCTGAGGGTACGTCCAACATGCTGTGAAATATTGCCCAGATGACAGAGCAGGTTGCTCACAGCACCTTCATCGATAGGTGAATGCTGTTCTTCCCCTTCGCGTATGGCATTTAGAAAGTTGGTCATATGCTTTCCATCTAAGCTTCCCATGCCGACTGTATCCATGGTAGCCGATTCACCTTCTTCCTCTTTTTCTTTGATCAAATTGCCTTCCATATCGAAAGCCTTATAGTTGTTCCGGTCTAAGAAAACCGTTCCTTTGGTACCATGGATGAGTACGCCTCTGCCTCCATTATTGATCCTGAAATTATTGCAGCTTCTGCCTTCCCAGGTGATCATCTTATCGCCTTCAAACTGGTAATTGGCAATCTGGGTATCATAGAACTCCCAATCATCATCATAATGATACCTTCCGCCGGCGGAGCTAACCATGGTAGGGTATTTTACACCCAGCATCCAGCGGGCCAGGTCTATTTCGTGGGTACCGTTGTTGTTGATCTCGCCTGTTCCCCAGTTCCAGAACCAGTGCCAGTTATAGTGGACCCAGATGTCCTGGTAATCTTTGCGTGGAGCCGGTCCCTGCCATAATTTCCAGTTCAGCCAATCCGGAACAGCTACTTTTTGCCCTGTGCCTATAGGCCCCCGTTTATTGGCATACCAGGTTTTGGCCATATATGCATCGCCTATTATTCCGTTGCGGATATCCTTTAATGCTTGCATGGAGCTAACAGCCGAACGTTGCTGGTTACCCATCTGGATCACCCGGCCGTATTTCTTTTGAGCCAAGGTAAGCAGTTCACCTTCACGGGGATTATGGCTGCAGGGTTTTTCAATGTAAACATGTTTTCCGGCCTGCACACCCATTAGCGTCATTGGGGCATGCCAGTGATCGGGTGTTGCTATGGACACAGCATCCAAATCTTTTTTCTCAACCAATTTCCGGTAATCCTCAATGATCTGGGGTCTTTTGCCGGTTAGTTTTTCAGCCAGATCGGCCGCCTTTTCCGCTGCCCTGCTGTCTACTTCGCAAATATATCCGATGGAAGTATTTGCGCTTTCGGCGATGGCATTAATATGTGCTTTTCCTCGCCCATTTACACCCACAACGCCAAAATTAATTCTTGAGTTGGCTCCCATTACATTTCTCATACTGGCAGCCTGTAAGCTGTGCGCTCCCAATGTGATCCCAGCAGAGCCTATGGTTACTTTTTTGATGAAATCTCTTCTTGTCTTATTCATAATGTAAAAATTTTTATTGTTCAACAAATATGATTGTTTTTATATGCAACATGTTTTCAGATTATTTGATTAATCCAGAGGCTTGATCTTGATATTTCTGAAAGACACCTGGTGTCCATGTTCCTGAAGGAGGATATGACCTTTTTCGGCTTCCCCGAAGCGGGTACCATAAGCGCTGTATCGTGGTGCTGAATATTTGCTCATTTCCACCATTTTTCTGAAATGCTCACTGCCCCGTTCATATTCCAGTACTTTTTTACCGTTTAGCCAATGCTCTATATGGTTATCATTGGAGAGAATACGGGCATGATTCCATTCGCCAGTGGGTTTCGGATCCTTGTTTTTCGCCGGCATCAGATCGTAAAGGGAAGCTAATGTGCGGTTGCCGTTTCTTCCCTTATGGGCATCGGGATGATTTTCGTCGTCAAGGATCTGATATTCCAGTCCGAAAGCAGAACCTTCATGCGGTCCGGCTTCCTCCGTAACATAATATTTGATACCGCTGTTGGCACCTTTGGTATATCTATAGTCCAGTCGCAGATCAAAATCACTGAATTCATCTAATGTGACAATATCTCCTCCGCGTGCTGCTTCACCACCGCCTTCGGTTACAACCATCATAGCTGCATTATGCACGATCCAGGCCTCATCGGGAAAGGTCTCCTTATTGGCTCCGCGCCATCCTTCATGGCTTTTACCATTAAAGAGCAACTGCCATCCCTCTGCTTTTTCTTCTTCCGTAAGGCGGTTATAAATGTAATTTTTTTGGGGGAGGTCCATGGTTTTGTTGTGTTTCCATGCTGTATCACCGGTCATGATCCGTAAATTCCGCCACCTAACTTTCAACCCTTTCATGGATTCATCATCATACCAGCCATGTACCTGGAGCCCAATAAATCCTTCATCTGTCATATTATCTGCTATATTGGCAGCGGGTACACCATTAACCCAGGTTTGGATGGTATCACCAAGGGCTTCAATGCGGTATGTATTCCAGTCACCCATCTTGAATGCCTCGCGTGCCGGTTGGTTGTCAGCCAGGTTGTACAACCAGCCGCGTCGGCCTTCATCATAAATACCTCCACTGTATCTGCGGTCACTGGGATCAATCTCAACCTGATATCCATGAACCCTGTTGTCGCGATATTCAGGGATGCTGTTGCTCCTTATCTGAATGCCGGAATTTAGCCCTGAGTCAACCTTCAATTCCACTTTGAAGATAAAATCGCTGTATCGTTTTTTGGTGCATAAAAAACTGTTGGGTGTGTTCAGAACAGTCTCACCAACAATTACACCATCCTCAAGTGAATATTTGGCTTCGCCATTTAGCTGAACCCATTGATCCAGGTTCTCTTCATTAAATAGCTTGTTCCAATCTTTTTCCGTGTCCGAACACGAAATTGAAACAAAAAATAGAACCACCACTAATAGAGTAATTTGGGTTAATCTTCTCATAATTGTTTATTTTTTCAGGTTTTAACTGTTTGTATATAAAGGATCATCTGTTTTGAAAATATGGTTGTTATGGTTGATGAACCATTGGTTCTAAAAGATCTACCTTATGGTCGTTCGTTATGTATCCGTTAATCTTTGTGGGATAAAATTAATAAAAAAAATATAAAACGGACAAAATTGTCAAGAGCTTATTTATGCTGTATGTTCATCAAGGATGTTTATGGTAATTGTTTATATGCTGTCTTACAGGTGCTTAGGATTTGTTCTTAAAAGTTAAGATCCCTGTTGATCCCTTTTAAGTTGTTCTGTTTTAAAGATCGGCAATACTGCTTTATGCATGAAAGTACCTTTAAATTCCGAAAACATAATTCCCCGGGTAGTGGATATGGCCATGGAATTGATCTCATTGATGAAGGAATCCGGGAATTTGACGTTGTTATCCGGTTGAAGGTAATCGCTAAAGTTCTCTACTTCAAAAATAGAACTGGTTTCCACATATCCTACCTGGTTATTTTTATCCTTGTCCATAACGGTGATCTGGGTGATCACAAATACCAGTTTTTTCTCTGCATTGATCCGGTGTTGCAGTTTTAGATCGAAATGGAAAGTGTTGAAATCAATATCTTGCTGCTTGGGGTGTTTCATTTCCAAATTCAGCGTTTCAATTGCACTGATCTTATAAGTTACTGTATCTTGCTGTGACATGATATCTATTTTTTATTGGTTAAAATATTGCTCAGGTTAATGGTCGATTTCTGATATTTATCCTGTTGAATATATTGTTTCATGTTTTTAATGGTATGATATGGCCCGAGATTATAAACTTTGTCAGCAAGCCATCCGGGGAGACAAATAGATGGTTTAATGCGTGTTTTAAAAATGATTTTCACTTTGTTGTTTCCCATAGACATGAATTGCCAGGAGGATTCTACAGCATCTATTCGGTGTATGTTCTTTTTTTCGGGGATAATACCCTTCATGTTTCTGGATTGGGTATATATCACATTCGTTTCCGGATTCCTTTGAATGCGGAAATCGAGTACTACATCCCTGTCATTTGCCGGCCAGGGCATGTCAGAGAGGAGATAATAGGAAAAATGAAAATCGTTGTTTTTTTTGATCAATGATGATTCCTCAGCAGCATACATCCATTCCTGGAAATTTTCAACATCCGTCATGAGTGCCACAAAAGCTTCCAGTGTGCTCTGTGTTGTGCTGATTGCTTTAATTTCAATAAGGTCTGTCTTGGGTTCAGATTTTGTGTAAATTTTAATTCCTGCGTCATCTTTTATGAGATTCCAATTTCCGGTGGCATTTACCTGAACAGTATATATAAGAAAAAATCCGAGAATACAGTATTGACCTTTTTTCATACCTTAACAATGATTTATGGTGTGTCCCTTTGACAAACAGGCGTAAATATAAGAAATATGAAATGGATACAATAGGTATTGGTAAATTTAATGTTTATTTTACATGGATTTATATGAAAATTGTATTTTTGAGCCCCAAAATAGATGATATGGATATAATGATTAGAGAAAATACCCAGGCGCTTATATTTGATGTTGACGGTACACTTGCTCACAGTATGCCGATTCATTTGGAGTGCTGGGATGCGTTGGGACGAAACTACGGATTTCGCTATACACTTGAGGATCTGGAGAAAAATGCCGGTAAATCGGGTCAGGAAGTTGTGGAAATAATTAATGAAAGGCATGGATTGAGCCTAGATCCGGACAAAATGGCTTATGAAAAGGAAAATTTATTTCTTGATCATCTGGATCATGTCAAACCCATTGAGCCTGTGGTCAGGCTTTTAATGGATTACTACGGGAAATTACCCATAGCTGCAGGGACAGGAGGATTCAGAAATGTAGCTACCAGGATGCTTCAGCACATTGGTGTATGGGATAAGATTGATGTCCTGGTGGGTTCAGACGATGTGGCGTATCATAAACCTTTTCCCGACACCTTCCTTCAATGCGCAGAACAACTTGGGGTAGCTCCTGAAAATTGCCTGGTTTTTGAAGATGCTGAACTTGGATTTCAGGCAGCTAAAGCGGCCGGAATGGATTGGATCGATGTTCGGCCATTCTATCAGAAAATACAGGTTATAGATACGTATAATACTGACAAAAAAGCAAAAAGCTAAATCGTGTTTGTCTATAGGGCCAGCTTATCCTATTAACGTTTCATCAAAGGTATCCGGTAAGCAATGGTATAAGTTACAAAAAGAGAGGTTTTTTTACTGGCTTTGCCGTATCCGGGAATCAGCCAGCCTGTCATTCTGTTATCTCCTGCGTGATGTGCTTTCAACTGCCCCCTCAATGACCATCCAAAGAATATATTGTTCAATACTTCTGTTTTAACGCCAAGTACAGCTTCAAACCACAAAGCCTGAATGGTTTTTGAAGAAAGGTTTTGGCTGACATCCCCC
>CAYYLT010000039.1:0-16452 GCA_964472385.1 uncultured Bacteroidales bacterium | reverse complement strand
CTTCGCTTTGCCGCCTCGTAGCTGATGCACTAAAGACTTTTTCAGCAAACCCAAAATATGTGCCAAAAAGAGACCCAAAAAAGCCCGGTAATCCGGGCTTTTTTGGGTCTCTTTTTGTAAAAGGCGGCAGATTTCTTTCTTATTGTTTGAGAAGAAACGAATTTTTCATTTGCCGTTGTTTATTTTCCTTTTTTATCAGGGCTGTTGAACTGAGTAACTCAGAATCAGCTGATACTTTCTTTTTATTGGTAACGGTATGATCCGCGGCACTATTTTGTTTACCGGATCTCAGATAATCTTCCGGATATAGCGTATTATCCGCATCATGTGTTTCAGATTGACTGACTTCTATGGTAATTTCTTTTTCAGGAGCCTCGTCTTTTTCCGCTTTTTGATCCGTGTCTTGCAGGGCAATGCCCGGGGCGATTACCAGGGCAACAATGGACATCAGCTTGATCAGGATATTGAGGGAGGGACCGGATGTATCCTTCAGCGGATCGCCAACCGTGTCGCCGACTACAGCAGCTTTGTGGGTGTCACTGCCCTTTTCGTAATATGTTCCCTGGTATTCGTATCCGTTTTCTATCATTTTCTTGGCATTGTCCCATGCACCGCCGGCATTTGCCTGAAAAATGGCCATCAGAACACCTGAAGCGACTACACCTGCCAGAAGGCCACCCAATATCTGGGGTCCTCCCAAATAGCCTACCAATGCAGGAGTGACAACTGCCAGTGTACCTGGTAGCATCATTTCTCTAAGCGAGGATTTGGTGGAGATTTCAACACATCTTTGATAATCAGCTGAGCCATCAGCATCTTCCAATATCTTTCGCTCTTCCTCATTTACATCTTCAACCTCACCGCCGTACTTTTTCAATACTTTTAAGGCTTCTGTCAATGGGGGAATGGTATTGAACTGACGCCGTATTTCTTCAATCATTGTCCTGGAAGCTCTTCCTACAGCGCCCAGTGCCAGCGCGGAGAACAGGAAGGGCAGCATGGCCCCTACAAGTAATCCGGCCATAATAGAAGGATCAGCTATATCAATATTTATAATGTTGGCCTGTTGCATGAATGCGGAGAATAATGCCAGGGCTGTAAGTGCAGCCGATCCTATGGCAAATCCTTTACCAATAGCTGCAGTGGTATTCCCGACAGCATCCAGTTTATCGGTTCGGTCTCTCACTTCTGACGGCAGTTCGTTCATCTCGGCCATTCCTCCGGCGTTATCGGCTATCGGGCCGTAAGCATCTACAGATAATTGATAGCCTACATTGGCCAGCAGAGCAACTGCTGCAATAGCGATACCATAAAGTCCTACCAGGGCGAATGCGATAATAATGCCTGCAGCTATGGCCAGAACGGGAAGGGCAGTGGATAAAAGACCCACTTCAAGGCCTCCCATAATGTTGGTAGCCGAACCTGTTATGGATTTATGGATAATACCTTTTACCGGTTTTTTCCCTGTTGCTGTAAAATATATGGTAACTCTGCCGATAATGTATCCGACAGCTATTCCGACTAAAGCTGCAAAGAATACATTAATCGATGAATATGTCTGGGTTCCGGCAATAAAAGTTTCTGTAGTCCATGAATTGGGTAAAAGCCATTGAATAAGGAAGAATGAAGCAACTATCATGATGGCCATAGATCCCATTTCGCCTTTGTTTAAAGCTTTTTGGGGGTCGCCGTTCGATTTGATCCGTACAAAAAAGGTGCCCAATATGGATGTAAGTATGCCAACACCCGCCAGGGCTAAGGGCAGTATAACCGCTCCCAGCTCAAATCCTTGCTGAAAAGGAGCTAAGGTTACGAAAGTGGCGCCAAGAATCATGGTCGAGATAATGGCTCCTACAAAAGATTCAAATAAGTCGGCTCCCATGCCTGCAACGTCGCCTACATTATCGCCAACATTGTCGGCAATGGTACCGGGGTTGAGGGGGTGATCCTCCGGAATACCGGCTTCTACTTTACCAACCAGGTCGGCACCTACATCGGCAGTTTTGGTGTATATTCCACCACCTACCCTTCCAAAAAGGGCTATAGAAGATGCACCCAATGAGAAGGAGGATATCACATTGAGAATTAAAGCTAAATCCCAGTTGACACCAATCACATAATGATAAAGAATGAAAAGAATGCTTAATCCAATTACACCCAGAGAAACAACGCCGATTCCCATAACGGAGCCTCCGCTGAAAGCAACACCAAGTGCTTTATTTAATGAGTCTTTTGCTGCCTGAGTTGTTCTTACATTGGCTTTGGTAGCTATCCGCATACCTAAAAAACCGGCTACCCCCGATAAAAAGGCACCCAGAATGAACGAAAGCACTACAAAACCATTGGAATTTGCTTCTGTAGTACTTTTAAAGAATAGCAGGATAGCCACGGCTATCACAAAAACAATAAGATACTTGTATTCCGATTTTAAAAATGCCATTGCTCCTTCTCTTACACGGCGAGCAATATCTTGCATCTTCTGGGTGCCTTCCGGTTGTTTATTAACCCAGGAACTTTTCCATGCGATAAATAAAAATCCCAATACTGACAGTACAGGAATGCTGTAAATAATGTAGTCCATGTGCATATACTTTATTTGGTTATCAATTAAATGCTCCCGCTAGAAAGATGACATGATTTGTTGGCTTATATAGTGTGACAAATTTAAAAGAAAAATTGAACTAACAAAATACAATTATTAACCTGAATTTTTAAAAAATAATTTTAACGCACAATTCGTATAAATAGTTAAATGTAAGCAATTTACTTTTGTTTTGCATGACAAGGTTATATGGGTTCATTAAACCTGTTATAAAGTTTAGATTGTTGATTTTGGTTGAGATAGATTCAGTTCCCCCAGTTTTCCCTGTCAAGGCTTCTGTAATTTATGGCTTCTGCCAGATGTTGGGCCTGGATGGAATCACTGTCCTCAAGATCCGCAATAGTGCGGGCGACTTTCAGTATCCTGTTATAGGCCCTTGCAGATAAGCCGACATTTTCCATAGCTCTTTTCAGCAGGTTTTGCCCGGCCGAATCGATTTCACAATACTGGCGGATCATTTTGCTGTGCATTTGGGCATTGGAATAAATGTTATCGTAGTTTTTAAACCGGTGAGCCTGCTTCTCCCGCGAAGCGACAACCCGCTCCCTTATCTTGTCGCTTGATTCGAGCTGTCTTATATCGGAAAGCGCTTCATAGGAAACAGGTACCACTTCAATGTGGATATCGATCCGATCGAGCAGCGGGCCGGAGATTTTATTCATATACCGTTGGATATTTCCCGGGGTGCAAACGCATTCTTTTTCGGGATGGTTGTAATAGCCGCAGGGGCATGGGTTCATGCTGGATACGAGCATGAAACTGGCAGGGTATACCACGGTGAATTTAGCTCTGGATATAGTTATTGTTCTATCCTCCAGGGGTTGACGCATAACCTCCAGCACGGTTCTTGGAAATTCAGGAAGCTCGTCAAGGAAGAGCACACCATTATGGGCAAGGGAGATCTCACCGGGTTGAGGATAACTGCCTCCCCCGACCAGGGCTACATCTGAGCTGGTATGGTGGGGGGTGCGAAATGGTCTGCGCGTCATCAGGGAGTATTCAGGATCCATGTTTCCTGCTACAGAATGAATCTTGGTAGTTTCCAGTGCTTCGCGCAGCGTAAGTGGTGGAATGATCGTGGGAAGCCTTTTGGCCAGCATGGTCTTTCCTGCCCCTGGAGGCCCTACCATTATTACATTATGGCTTCCGGCCGCCGCAATCTCCAGGGCTCTTTTGACATTCTCCTGTCCTTTTACATCTGAAAAATCCACTTCATGATTCGCCAGGTTGGCAAAAAATTCATCTCTGGTATTGACGATGGTGCGTTCCAGAGCCCTTTCCCCGGTAAAAAAATGGATCACCTCAATAAGATTCTGAACGCCATATACATCCAGATCACTAACCACAGCAGCTTCCCTGGCATTCCGCTCCGGAAGAACCAAACCCCTGAATCCTTCTTTTCTGGCTTGTATGGCTATCGGCAAAACACCCTTAATGGGTTGCAAGCCACCATCCAATGACAATTCACCCATGATCACATAATCTTCCAGTCCCGAAGCATCTATCTCTTCTGTAGCTGCCAGAATACCCATCGCCAGGGGAAGATCATAGGCCGAACCCTCCTTGCGGATGTCCGCAGGTGCCATATTGATCACAATTTTTTTGCCGGGTATTCTGAAACCGTTGGTTCGGATAGCTGAAAAGATCCGTTGCTGACTCTCTTTTACTGCACTGTCCGGTAAGCCTACCAGGTGAAAGCTGATCCCCTTGAATTCATTTGCTTCAATGGTGACTGTTTTTGCATCAATGCCTTGTACTGCACTGCCATATGTTTTGACCAACATGTTCCGGTATTTTGTTGAAGTTAGCTAAGGGAAAAAATTTCTATCCTGTATTATTCATGCGTCAAGTTTTGTGTAGATGCAAGGCGTCGAAAGCCCACGATGTAGCAAACCCTGCTTCGAGGCTTTCGCAACGTAGCAGATGCCGAAAAATTGGCGCACTCGGGAAAAATGTTTAAAAATATAAATTTTTGCGCATAATATAGGAAAGCACCAATATTCTTTTTTTTATAAATTTTTTTTCATCTGTTTACAAATTTTGTCGTTAAAAAAAGGCCAAAAATTTTGGCACATTCAGGAACTCCCGATAAACTTTTTTAATCAACTGCCTGTGAGCAATTAATGATTAATAAAGCTCATGGTCGTTTCATTTTTTATGAATAATACAGGCTATATCTCAAAAAGTCAATGATTATTTTGAGCTCAATCCGTGTACAAGGATGATCTGCCGGGAACTTCATAAGTTATTTTACAAGACCACCTTATTGGGTAGGTAAATATAGTGAATATTTCTATAAAAATGCACCGAAAGGATAACGATTGGCTTTCAATGTTGATGAGCATTTCGCATTCCCCTTAATCAATCATTACGATGTTACATGCAGTTCTATGTAATGAATCAATGCGTGGATGATCTTGATGTGGATTTCCTGTGCCCTGTCGGAATACGCCGAATGAGGGGCACGTATTTCCACATCTGATATGCCGCTTAGTTGACCACCATCCTTGCCGGTCAAGGTAAGGATCTTCATTTTCTTTTTCCTGGCAGCTTTCACCGCTTTTATCACATTGACAGAATTACCGCTCGTGCTGATGCCCAGCAGAATATCACCTTCGTTACCAAGGGCTTCGATGTATCGGGAGAAAATCTGTTCATAGCCGTAATCATTCGAAGTACAGGATATATGTGTGGGATCGGAAATGGATAAAGCCGGTATGGCGCGCCTGTCTTCCCGGAATCGCCCGGTAAGCTCCTCGGCAAAATGCATGGCATCACTCATCGAACCCCCATTGCCACAAGATATAATTTTGTTTCCCTTTTGAATGGCTTGGACCATAAGTTCTCCCCCCTGGCGGATGGCTTTTAAATTGACTTCGTTGGATATGAACTGCTCCAAAATATGCCGGGCCTCATTGAAATCTTCCCTGATGTTATCCATATATGCTTTGTTTACTGGTTTTGATTGCGAAGATAAACCAATTTTTTTGTTGCCAAACCATATGATGAAAGAACATTCAGATAAAAGCTTTTTCTGCCGATCATTATTTTATATCTTAGTAGCGGATCAAGATTTGAGAAAATATGAAAAGCGCATTTGTTTTTATTGCCACCATATGGACTTTTCTGATTTCATGGCAATGCCATTCGCAGATTCAGGGGGAGAAGGAAGAGGAGCATGCAGTTGACCGCAAACCAGTGGTTGCAGGGCAGTTTTATCCTTCCAATAAGGCTAAACTTACTGCAAAGCTGGAAGAACATTTTAAACATGCAGAAAAAAAACAAACGACCGGGCGGGTCTTGGCGCTTATTGCACCCCATGCCGGATACTCCTATTCCGGTCAGGTAGCGGCTTCTGCTTATAACCAGCTCGATCCCGATTGTAATTACGATAACATTTTTATCATTGCACCAAGCCACAGGGTTGCTTTTAATGGGGCTTCCGTTTATGATAAAGGCGACTATATCACCCCGTTGGGAAAAGTAAAGGTAAACAGCGAACTGGCTTCCAAATTGATTAAGGATCATGAGGTTTTTGTTTTTAAATCCGCTGCCCACCAGAATGAGCATAGCCTGGAAGTGCAGCTTCCCTTCCTGCAACATTATCTTCATAAGGATTTTCGAATCATACCGATCGTTACCGGAACCCACAATCAACAAACGATAAAAAAGATTGCTGAAATTCTTGGCAGGTATTTTAACCAGAACAATCTATTTGTGGTTAGTACGGATTTTTCCCATTATCCTGATTATCAAGATGCAAAAAGAATTGATCATGCAACTGCTCATGCCATCTCAAAGAATGATCCTGCTGGTTTTTCCCAGGTACTCCATGCGCATGCCCGGGATCAAACACCCAACCTGGCCACAAGCCTGTGCGGCTGGCCCGGCGTGCTCACATTGCTTCATATTACCGCCAATAAGGCACCCATTCATGTAAACAGGATTCATTATCAAAATTCCGGTGATGTTACCAACCGTAAAGACCGGGTAGTAGGATACTGGGCCATTTCTTTTACCAAAGGGCAAAATAAAACTCAACATACCATGGATTTTCGATTTGCGGAAGAAGAGAAAAAGGAGCTGCTGAAAATTGCAAGGCAGACATTGGAAGAATACATCTGTAATGATCAAGTTCCTGATTTTGATAGCCATCAAATTTCAGATGGATTAAAACGGGAAACAGGAGCCTTTGTTACGCTTAAGTCAGGAGGGGTGCTACGGGGCTGTATTGGAAGATTTGAGGCAAATACACCTGTTTACAGGCTGATTGTGCAGATGGCCATTGCATCGGCAACCCAGGATATGCGTTTCCCTCCGGTAACTGAAGAAGAGCTGGATGATATAACCATTGAGATCTCCATTCTGACACCCATGAAGAAAGTTGATTCCATCGATGAAATTGAACTGGGAACCCATGGAGTTTATATCCGGCAGGGTAATTCGGCGGGGACATTGCTCCCACAGGTTCCCATAAAGTTCGGATGGACAAAAGCCGAATTTCTTGGTCACTGTGCACGCGATAAGGCCGGTATTGGGTGGGAAGGATGGAAAGAAGCAGAAGTCTATTCCTATAAGGCCATTGTTTTTAATGAAAAGGATTATAGTGCATAATGACCGGTAAGTCGGTCAATTGTAAATCGTTTGTTCTGATGCCCTTTGTGCAATAAATTGTCTTTTGCTTAGCCCCGGATGATATTGTTCGGGAAGTCAGCTATTGATCATGTCGGAAACAGAAAGATCCCCAACCATAAGATACGTTCCGGTAGTTTTAACGCTCGGACTGATAACGATTGCCACACAAATCATACTGCTTCGTGAATTTCTGAGTGTTTTTTACGGGAACGAACTGGTTATCGGGATCATCCTCACCAACTGGATGCTGTTAACTGCTTTGGGCGCCTATCTTGGTCGTATGGCCGGAAAAGTGATCCAACAATGGATTTCAATACTTCTTTTGCTTATCATTTTGGCCCTGCTTCCCGCGGTTATGGTTTTTATGATGTATTATCTGAGGAACACTATTTTTGTGGCGGGATCAATGGTTAATCTCCTCCATATTTTTATTTATTCCTTGTTGCTTTTAATGCCTTTTTGCCTGGTTTCGGGATTTATATTTACATTGTTATGTGATCATATTTCAAATACTTTCAAAAAAAATTTGATTGGCAAGATCTATTCCTGGGAATCCACAGGCAGCATTGTGGGAGGAATACTTTTTAATCTGATTTTCATCTGGTTTTTTGAATCGTTCGAATCGCTATTATTTTTGGTATTGCTCGTTATTGCCATATTGTTTTTTGTCGCGCTTCAATGGAGATTCAGCAGATTGCTCTACATCCTCCCGGCCTTTTTTATTGTTGTCCTGCTTCTGCAGGTTTTTGTGGATTTTGACCGGATAACCAGGAACTTTATTTTCCAAAATCAAAAAATCCGGTACTTCAAATCGACTCCATATGGCAATATAGCAGTGACAAAAAGCGGGGATCAGTTGAATTTCTATGAAAATAATTTTTTGTTGTATTCTTCAAACCAGCCTGTTTCAGATGAGGAAACTGTTCATTATACCATGGTTCAGCATGAAAATCCCGAAAAAGTGCTTTTGTTATCCGGTGGCATGCCGGGGGTAATCAGAGAGATTTTGAAATATCCCGTACAACAGATTGATTATGTTGAGATCAATCCATGGATGATTCGTGCCGTGAACAAATATTCGAATATTTATGATACTCCCGGGGTGCATGTGATCAACCGGGATGCCCGGTTATACTTGAAAAAACATGCGAAAAATTATGATGTAGTCCTGATTAACCTGCCTGAACCTTCCACAGTGCAAATGAACCGGTTTTATACCCAACAATTCTATGAAATGCTTAAAGAAAACCTGGCGCCTCATGGCGTTATCGGTTTTAGCGTATCAGGCGCTTCCAATTATATGAGTGAGGAGCAAAGGGAATTGAATGCTTCCCTTTATCATACCGTTAAAACCATTTTTCGACATGCGATCATTATTCCCGGAGAGGAAAATTTTTTCATAGCTTCTGACGACCAGCTTACCTACAACGTGACGGATAAAATAGCGGAGAAAGGTATTGAAACCCAATATGTGAATCGCTATTACCTCCAGAAAGACTTGTTAAAAAGCAGGGCCGCGAAGATATTGGATAATCTGTCACCGGAGGTTGCAATCAACAAAGATTTCAAGCCTGTTACGTACTTGCTGAACTTACAATATTGGGTCAGCTATTTCAATTTTAATTATTGGATACCCTTGCTGATTACCGGATTGTTGGCAATTTTTTTTATGATCCGTTTACATCCTGTTAATCTGGGGATGTTTTCAGCAGGCTTTACGGGTGCCTCAATCGAGGTGGTTTTGCTGGTTGCTTTTCAAATCTTGTATGGTTATGTATACAGCCTGGTGGGTATTATTGTAACCGTTTTTATGGGCGGTCTGGCATTTGGCACATACTACCGTGAACGCATTGTACCGCATACCACCTTCCGCAATTATTACCGTATTCAACTGATGTTGGGTGTTTTTGCCATATTGCTCCCCCTGTTATTTCTTTGGTTCAGGAATGCACAGGTACCACCGTTGCTGATACACGGGGTTTTTATGATCCTGATGTTTTTAACCTCTATACTGGTAGGAATAATCTTTTCTCTTGCTTCCCAACTTAGGCTTAAAAAACTGTTGAAGCTTGCTTCCGATGTTTACAGCGTTGATCTGCTGGGAGCAGCGATCGGTTCCTTTATGGTGACGGTTTATTTGATACCCGTTTTGGGTATCCTTAACGTATGTCTGGTTATCGGAGGGCTTAATCTGCTGAGCGGTTTAATGACCGTGTTGCGTTTACAGCGATGAAGAGCAAGATGGTAATACAATATTTTTTTTGCTGCAAGCAGGGTTTGCTGAAAACCTTGCATTTTGTGAATAATAACCGTGTGTATTTTTCTGAGGGTATGTATTTTTTTGTTTTTAAGCAAACCCTGCGTAGATGTAATAAACGCCATGTCCTTTGTTTGACATTATCCTTAGGCATTTTACGGATCATTGGTAGCTCATATACCTAACCTTTCATGATATTTTTAATTTCTGTACCTTTGTTTCTGGAAACGGGAATCTTCTGGCCGGTGGCAAGCAAAAAATCCGTATAACCAGGATAGGCAAATTTTACAAAATGAAGGTTCACAACAAATTTTCTGTTGCATCTGAAAAAATGGGAAGACTTTATTCTGTTGTGCATAGAGGTCAAGGTTTGGTGAACAAAATACTTATGGCCATCTTTCATCTTGAAGATCGTTTTCCTTCCTTCAGCCTGAAGATAAAGGATCTCATCAAGGCTAATAAACAAATAACCGGTAGGGATTGTAATCAGTATTTTATTGATATTTTTCATATTTGAAAAGCTTGTGGTGTTTTTGTGTGGAAACTACATTTAAAATTACAGACAATTTTAGGACTTTCCAAATTTGATGTTTCATTACCATGTTTGAATTTAGCCTGTATGATTCATAAACAATGGAAAGCCATTTATAAACAAAAGATTATTAGTGCTTTACTTATCATGCTCAGCGATTTTTATTTTTAAACATTTTTTCCGAGTGCGCCAGTTTTTGGGCATCTGCTGCTTGGTGAAAGCCTCGAAGCAGGGTTTGCTGAAAAACACAAAAAAATCTTTAATCAATAGGGTAAACATATCTGTTGTTTCCAAAATGAAAGGTTTTCAGTAAACTTAAAGTAGGCGACTACGTCGTGGGCTTTCGACGCCTTGCATCACCCAAAACTTGACGCATGAATAATACAGGTTAGGGTTTGACTTTTTCAGCCAACCCCACTTAATAAGCTGGGATGCGAGATCGTTATTTTGTAATTAAATGTAACTTTATGAAAGTCTGTCTATAGTGTCCGCCGGCTGCGTTACGGTCGTTTTTTATGCCACTCATCCGGCAGTTGCCGGTCTCCTGGAATTCAAAACGCGCAAACCATAGCAGCGAAGATTCTATACGAGAATCTTTAACGCGTATCTGCTTTTATAGACAGACACTTTATTAATCAGATATCTATGTCAAAGAAATTAACCAAGCGGGAATTTATAAGGTATGGATTGCTGGGAGGTGGTGTTTGTTTGGGATTAACGGGCATGAGGCTACCCAATGTACCTTTAAATCAAAAGCCGGATACATCCAGGACCCGGGTATGGAAATGGAGTAAGGAAGCGGTATACTATGCAACCACACCAAGGGGTGCGCGTTGTCAGTTGTGTCCCAATGATTGTACGGTAGAGGAAGGCGATATAGGAGATTGCCGCACCCGGATTAATGAGGGGGGAAAGCTGTATTCCATTGTATACGGCAATCCCTGTTCTATTCATGTTGATCCCATAGAAAAAAAACCCTTGTATCATTTTTTACCCCAGAGTCGTGCATTTTCTGTTGCTACGGCAGGATGTAACCTTTCTTGCCTGAATTGTCAGAACTGGACCATCTCTCAGAAAAGTCCTAAAGAAACCCGGAACTATGATCTGATGCCCCCCAAATTGATTGACCAGGCCATTAAAAATGATTGTGATTCTATCGCTTATACCTATTCGGAACCCATCGTTTTTTATGAATACATGTACGATTCTGCCAAAATTGCTAAAGAACAGGGAATAAAAAATGTGATGATCACCGCCGGTTACATTCATGAACGTCCCTTGCGAGATCTATGTCAATATATTGATGCTGCCAATGTTGATTTGAAGAGTTTCAGCGATGACGTTTACCTCCGGTTAAATGCAGGAGAGCTGGACCCTGTATTAAACACCCTGAAGATCATGAAAGAAGAAGGTGTGTGGCTGGAAATAACCAATTTAGTTGTGCCTGAATGGACGGATGACCTGAATATGATTGGTGAGATGTGTCACTGGCTTTATAAAAATGGATTTCAGCATACACCTATACATTTTAGCCGGTTTACACCGCTGTATAAATTGAAGCACCTGCCTTCCACACCGGTTGACACATTGAATAAAGCCAGGAAAATAGCCCTGGATAAGGGGTTGAATTATGTGTATATTGGCAATGTACCGGGTTCGGAAGGGGAAAATACATTCTGTCCAAACTGTAACAAAAGGATTATCAGCCGCAGGGGTTATTTTATTCAGGAAAATCACCTGGAAAAAGGCACCTGTAAATTTTGCGGCCAGACTATCCATGGTGTTTGGGGATAGCCCTTATTGTTAAGAAGGCGGGATGACAGGGTTAACGGACAAAGATATTCAATGCTTCACCTCCCAGTCGTAACCGTTGGGTTTGTCCATAATTTCGACCCCCAGTTCCTGCAAACGGTCCCTGATTTTATCGGCTGTTTCAAAATCCTTATTTTTTCTGGCTTCAAGCCTTATGCGGAGAATCATGTCAATCACTTGACCGGTCAGCGCGTTTTCCTGTTTCGGCTTTTCTGTTTGTTGTAAACCAAGGATATCGTAAACAAAGATCTGAAAAAGGTTTTTCAGCTTTCCGATATCTTCTGAAGTGATCTGAGCTTCTCCATTACGGGCAGAATTGATGAATCTTACCATGTCGAATATATGGGAGAACAGCACAGGGGTATTGAAGTCATCATGAATAGCCTGGTATAATTTTTCTTCAGCCAGATTCAAATCATAATCTGTATTTTCTCCGGGTTTCATCTGATCGATGGATTCTCCGGCTTTCAACAGTTTATCCAGTCCTTTTTCCGCAGCCTGCAATGCCTGATTCGAGAAGTCGAGAGGGCTTCTGTAATGCGCCTGAAGTGTGAAGAAGCGGATGGTCATAGGGCTGTAAGGTTTTTCCAGTAGCGCATGTTCTCCTGAGAAAAATTGATCCAGGGTGATGAAATTGCCCAGGGATTTGCCCATTTTTTGCCCGTTGATGGTTACCATATTGTTATGCATCCAGTAACGTACTGCTTCTTTTCCGTTGGCGGCTGTTGATTGGGCTATTTCGCATTCATGATGCGGAAACAGCAGGTCCATACCTCCACCATGGATATCGAAAGGTTCGCCCAGGTACTTGGTGCTCATGGCAGAGCATTCCAGGTGCCATCCGGGAAATCCGTTGCTCCATTCCGAGGGCCACTGCATAATGTGTTCCGGATTGGCTTTTTTCCACAAGGCAAAATCAAAGGGATTCTTCTTTTCTTCCTGTCCTTCCAGGTCACGGGTATTGGCCCTGAGATCTTCCGGATTTCGTCCCGAAAGCTTACCATAGTTGTACGTCCGGTTATATTTTTCCACATCGAAGTACACTGAACCATGGCGGATGTATGCAAAGCCATTTTCCAGGATTTTTTTGGCCATTTGTTGCTGTTCAATGATGTGGCCTGAAGCCCGGGGCTCTATATCCGGTCTCAGGATGTTCATCTGATCCATGTTTTTGTGGTAGCTTCGGGCATACCGCTCGGCAATTTCCATGGGTTCCAGCTTTTCAACACGTGCTTTCTTGGCAATTTTATCCTCCCCTTCATCTGCATCGCTTTCCAAATGACCTACGTCGGTTATATTGCGCACATAACGTACTTTATACCCCAGATGCTTCAAATACCGGTAAATCAGGTCAAATGTTACGGCCGGCCGGGCATGTCCCAGATGAGCTTCCCCGTATACCGTAGGGCCACAAACATACAGACCAACATAGGGCGGGTTGTAGGGTTCAAACTTTTCCAGTTTTCTGGATAAAGCGTTGTGGATATATAATGTTTTGTCCATTTTTCAATTTTTAGCGGTAATTCCATGTTGGGGTTTCTAACCTGTATGATGCATTTTTTGTAAATAATACAATACAGGTTAGCTGACTTTTTTATCAAAAGCCCAGCTAAATCTTTTTAAGGTTTTTTTATTCAGCAATTTCCTGGTATAATCATAACCCAGCTCATACAATTCTTTTCCTGCCGAAGCTTGTAGCAGCCCGAACTGCTCCAGGCCCTGAGGCTGGATGAACAGATCACAATTGCTTGCCATTTCTTTCACCCGCGAATTGATGGTGATATGAAAACTTCTCTCAGCGATCTTAACCAGGCTTTTAATACTTTGAATATTGCCTGTGGGATTGACATGCACGCCTATTATATGTTCAACTTTATTTTTGATGGGTACAACAGGAAAATTATCCACCACACCTCCGTCGACATAGGTGATTTTATTCATATAAACAGGTTTGAACAACACCGGGATGCAGGCAGATGCCACAACTTTGTTTACCAGCTCCCCTTTATGGAAATATTTAGCAATGCCTTCATTCAGATTGGTGGCATTGCAGAAAAAAGGAATCTTCAATTGCTCAAAGGTTTCGGCACGAAGCGTATTTTCCAGCACCCGCCTGAGGTTATCTATACCCAGCAGACCATCTCTGGGTATGGTTAGGGTAGCAAACCGCATAAGGCTTTTGTCTTTGAAAATGTCATAAATTTCAAGAGGTTTATACCCATCACAATATAGTACACCAGCCAGAGCGCCCGCACTGACTCCGGAAACAACTTCCGGGAATATTCCTTTTTCATTCAGGGCCTTGAGAACGCCAATGTGGGCAAAGCCCCTGGCTGCACCACCACTGAGCACCAGGCCCGTGTGATACTTTTTGCTTTTGCTCGATATAAGAGAATACAATTTCATGTAACAGGTTTTATGAAGTTCAATGATATCAAATGCTTCTTCATTTTTCATGAATAATTCAGGCTATTACCGCTTAAGCAGTATCAGGCTAAACATGATATATTATTATCCTTTGGGTATATAAAAATATACAAAATTATCAACTTTGGGGAGATAATCTCCAAAGAAAACCTTTAAATTTGAGGCTGGAGATTTTGAAAAGACAGGAGGTGCTATGGCTACTACCAAGCAAAAGAAAGTTGCCAGATTGGTGCAAAAGGAGTTGGGAGAAATTTTTCAGCAGAAAAGCAGGAGCCATTTTGAGGGCAAGATAATAACCGTAACCGTTGTGCGCATATCTCCCGACTTGTTGATTGCAAAAGTTTATGTAAGTATTTATCCGAGTCAGAACAATACAAAGATCTTGAGCATTATCAAACATTACGGTAGTGAAATACGCTATGATCTGGGCAACAGGATTAGAAACCAGGTTCGCAGGATACCGGAATTGAACTTTTTCATCGATGATTCACTTGACTATATTGATAATATCGACCGGTTATTGAACCAGGATCGCAATAAGAAATCCGACTGAATGTGAATTTTCCCCTGTTTATTGCCAAACGCTACTTCCTGACCAAGCGGCTGAGGAATGTGATCAACATCATTTCCCTGATATCTGTTATCGGAGTTAGTGTAGGTACGATGGCTCTTGTAGTGGTACTTTCGGTATTCAATGGTTTTGAAGATCTGATCAAATCGACATACAATGCTTTTGATCCTGATATAAAAATTACCCCGGCAAAAGGCAAGACATTTGTCATGGAGGAGGACCAGCGTTTTGATAAGGTAAGAAAGCTTTCCGGGATCGAGATTGTAAGTGGCGTATTGGAAGAGGATGCTTTGATCCGTTATGATGAACGACAATATATAGGAAGGATTAAAGGCGTCCCGGATAATTTTGTTCAGCTCTCGGGTGTGGATAGTATGATCACCCGTGGCGATTTTATGCTTCAGGACGGACAGAAAGAATTCGCTGTATTGGGACGTGGTTTGGCTTATTTTCTTTCGGTAAGTCTTAATTTTATGGAACCCCTGGTCATTTATGTTCCCAAAAGAGAAGAAGTACCCCTTTATAATCCAGGCAATGCATTTAACCGGAAATATATCTTTCCTTCTGCTGTTTTTTCCACCCAACCCGAATATGATGCACAGTATGTTCTTGTTCCGATCAGATTTGTGCGCGATCTGCTGGAATATGAAAAAGCAATTACTGCCTTGGAGATCAAGGTTAAGGGGGATTATCCCGTTCATCGTGTGGAGGATAAGCTGGAAGAGATCCTGGGCGAGGATTATCTGGTGAAAAATCGCTATGAACAACATGAAGTGTTCTATAAGGTAATGAAATCGGAAAAATGGTATATTTTTTTGATTCTTACCTTTATCCTTATTGTCGCTTCCTTCAATATCATTGGTTCTCTCACCATGCTCATCATCGATAAAAAAGAAGATATTGTTATTTTAAGAAGTCTGGGCGCCAATCTTAAAACCATCCGCAGGATCTTTTTCATTGAGGGATGGATGATATCTTTAATTGGTGCACTGGCCGGTACCGCCATCGGAATTTTGATCTGCTGGTTGCAGGAGACATTCGGACTATTAAGCTTAGGCCATTCCGGATCATTTGTGGTGGATTATTATCCTGTAAATATCCAGTGGCTGGATGTAATGGGTGTTTTTGCCACTGTCCTGGCCATTGGTTTTCTTGCTGCTTATTATCCTGTTCGTTACATTACCCGAAGATATGTTCCTGCCGACCTGAGAGAAAACATCTAATCACGCAGTTGATTGATCCTTATTTTCTGGCGTTCTATCAATAATGGGTTGCTTTCCGTAACCTGTATTATTCCTAAAAAATGGATAAACATTTATAAACAAGAGAATCTAAGTGCTTTACTTATTATGCTCAGAGAATTTAATTTTTAAACATCTTTTCCGGGTACGTCCATTTTTGGGCATCTGCTACGTTGCGAAAGCCTCGAAGCAGGGTTTGCTGAAAAACACAAAAAAATCTTATAATCAATAGGGTAAACATATCTGTTGTTTCCAAAATGATAGGTTTTCAGTAAACTTAAAGTAGGCGACTACGTCGTGGGCTTTCGACGCCTTGCATCACCCAAAACTTGACGCATGAATAATACAGGGTAAATCAGTTTTTAACAAAATAGC
>CAYYLT010000038.1:0-16621 GCA_964472385.1 uncultured Bacteroidales bacterium | reverse complement strand
GTGAATGTTTGAATGGGCTGCTGGTTGCTTGTTTTTTCAGATATGGCCAGGCTCTCCTTAACCTGTATTATTCATGCGTCAGGTTTTGGGCAGATGCAAGGCGCCGAAAGCACACGACGACGTTGCCTGCTTCGGAGCTTTCACCATGCAGCAGATGCTTAAAAATTGGCGCCACCGGGAAAAAATGTATTAAAAAAAAATTTGAGCATCATAAGTAAGGCACTAACATTTATTTGTTTATAAATGATTTTTCATTTTTTATAGCTCCTACACGTTAAAATCCCAAATTAAACCCAACCCTTCCCGTCCATGTTTCCCCGTGGAACATCTCCGGTGTAAACCTTGACAGATAGTAACTTGCGGGTTGTCTGTCCGCTTTATAACCTTGTATATTTCTGTAAGTATACCCTGCGAAAATGTACGCATTGGCTGTAAATTCGCAGGAGGCCTCGAAGGAGATGCTTTCATCGGACCATGTTTTGTCCTGCATGAAAGGATATTCATCTATAGGGGTTTCTCCTCTGGCATACGTATATTCATTTCCATGTTCTGCATAGAGGTAGCTGGCTTTCAACCGGAATCTGCTGAACGGTCTTATTGCCACTTCAATGTAATAATCCCGGCTGTTATCGCCCATATAATGTCCCAGGTTGTATTCATTGGTAGCATAGGTAAGGACCGGTATCCGGTGTTCAAAGGCAAGCGGCAGGGTTTTGGTTCTTTCGTAGGTAAGGGAAACATTGCGCACCGGCCAGTTGGAGAGTTTCGCACCTGTTTTCCAGCTGTAAAAGTTGTGGCGGTCGGGGTCGTTGATACGTGTGATAGAAAACTCGTCGATAAACAATGAACCATAGATGTGCAGGTGTTTGATCAGCCGCATGCTGAGGTTGCCAAACATCTGTGAATTCTGGTTTTCGATGTTTGCACTTATGGTATGGTCAATGGATTTGAAGAACATGAACGGTATCAGAAATGCGGGTTGCACGTCTAGATCGCCATAAACAATGGAGTTCCCGAAGGATAAGCTGATTTCTTTTACCGGTTTTACGGTAAACATGTTGGCGGCCATATATTTTGGCTTTTGCACAGGTCTTTTAAAACCGGATTCGGGTGTATAGGAGCGCAGGCTGTCTATCACTTCGGATACCAGCCAACCGTGGAAATAGTTAAACTCAAACCATTGTGCAGGCTTCAGATGCAGCTTTATCATGCCAAACGATGGATACCGTCCGTTGTTGATGATGCTTCCGTTATAATTGTCGCCCCAGATCAGGTGATCTTTGATCAGTGAAACATTACCCCAGTCCCAGCTATAAGTGATTCCGCCGCGCATTTCGCTGTAATCGCCGCCGCCAATGCTGTTGCCTTTGTAGACACCTCCCTCGCGTTGGGTGAAATAGTCAGGTCGCGCCAGGATATCTGTCATGTGGTTATCGCGCAGACTGGCGTAGAAACCCAGGTGCTCGCCCATTTGGCCGTAAATTCTTCCACCGCCCCAGGTACGGCTGAAGGCATCGTTTTTATTGGAAAGGTACTCAATGCCCCAGATGGGACGGAGTGCGAAGATGAAGCGTGAATCTTTATAGAAAAGACCCAATGGGTTGAGGTTTGTTGCGAATTGCGCTGAATTTTTAAAAATATCAAGTCCTGAGCTGCCGTGGTATGGGTTGGTAGCCAAATCGACCGCCAAACCATAGTCCCGGAGGTAGAACTGAAGTTCTTTACGCTGGCGCGTGGTGAGCTGGTTTTGCTTTTCTGCGACGGTTTGTAATTTTTCAAGGATCAGGTTTCTTGTATAGGGTTTGATCGTCGTATTCAATTCGATGATTCGCTCATTGGCCATCTCGTCCAGATAACTGTAGATTCCCCGGTTTGAGATATGCTCGTATGAGCTCTGGCTGTATAAGAAAGGTGTAAGGAAAATTAAAAGGCTAAATGTTAGAGATATTGTTTTCACTGGTTTATTTTTTATTTTTCTGTATCCACAGTACTTTCTCAGATTTTCAAACTCCTGTCAAACGCGCAAACAACTATTTTAACCTCACTTCCATACACCTGTCAGCACAACCACCCTTTTAGCTACATTCTTAATGTTTTGCATGACAAGCTCTTTTAACCATCCCGGGCCCGGCTCGAACCAGCGCTGGGGGTGGGTGTTCAGCATGATTTTTTCGGGGAGGCGGTTTTCCAGTGCAAGCTCCATGATATGCGAAGTATTTTTTACGGAAATACTGAATCCCGAGGCCACCTTATCCCGCACGCTGGCGCCCGCGATGTTCCATTGCCTGCCGGTATCGGTCAGGTAGAACACCTCATTGTAATCGATGTCGAAATAGGGTTCGCCCAGGATGCCATAAGCCCGGTAATCGTACACTTGACCGGCCCCCTGAGGGTATTCCCATAGCATTTTGCTGTCCCATTTGCTTAAAGGACTGCCATGGACACATATGGTTTGCACCGGGTATAGCTTCCGTAATTTTTCCAGTTGCGTTTCAAAATCAGCAATGGCTTTTTCGTAGTTGCCGTTGGCGGCAGAAAGGTTTTCATAGTGGTAACCGATCTCGTGGCCCATTTCCGCTATCTGTCCGATGCTTTGTTCGTCCCATACCTTATTCACTGTGCGGAAAAAGTAGGTGCTATGTACTCCCAGGCTGTGTTCCAGTTGGGCCATTTTTAAAGCATTTTCAGGCAGTTTATCCACGTCGTGGCGAAGGATCACCGTTTTTTGGGCAGGGTGTTGCAGATAATCCCTGAAGGGCTGGAAGGTATAGCCGCCGGTTTGAAGGGTAGTTAGTAACCGGCGGTATGTGGTGAGGGTGAAATCCATTTGCTTGTTTTCTGGCACATGGCATTTTTTACTGTAAAAAGTAATTCAGGTGCCATGTATGCTATGGCTGTGCTTTGTTTTGTTGTTCAAATATCCATTCAACAACAGGTTTAACTGATATATCAATACCTTCTGTTTTTATATCTTCTTTTTTCTCTCTTTGCACATAATCAGTAGCATTATCCAATGCAAGTTCTTCACGCTGATCGAGAATAATTTGTCTATAATTCACCGCTGTATGACTGAATGACCACTTACCTACTCATCAAACTCGTTGGGAACAAATTGCTGAGTGCCGGTATCCGGTAATTTCAGTATAATCACCGAAGTGGTGTCCACATCCGTATTCACACAGCCATTTGAATCAGTGATCTTTGACATGTAATAGTAAGTTGTATCCGAAGCCCCCTCGTTCCATTGCGGATGGTTCTCCGGGTAAAAAGTATAGGGATTTGACGGAACCGGATCTATCGTGTCATTGGCTGTGTCATCCGAATAGATCAGGGTATAGGGACTGTTACCGGCACTGAAGCTCACTTCCAGCTCGGTGGAATCTCCCTCGCATATGGTATCGAGCACGGCTGTAAGCGTCCCGTCGGGCTGCGGATCGACCGTTACATCCAGGGCATCCGACCACGCTCCGTTGCCGTTGGCATTGACACCCCGTACCCTCACGCCCAGCGTGCCATTGAACGATTCGGCCAGGGATAGCGTGCCCGTCAGGCCGGTACCGGCAATGGTTGAGCCTCCTGCGGTCAGAAGACCCCATTCATAGGATGTTGCCCGGTCCGCGCCGGTCGTGGTGTAATTGGTATCTCCCGATGCCTGGCAAAGGTCTGTGGGCCCGCTTGGCATAGCGGCTTTTGCTGGCAGTCCTTCCTTGATGTATATGTCTCTGGTTGATGAACCTGTGCTGCTGCCGCAGGCATTCATGGCCTCCACTTCAATCGTATACTCGGATCCCGGTATACCGTCGGCAGTAAGGGTAATTTCCGTTGAGTCGCTGTCGCCGATGAAAGCAGCCGGCACGTTCCAGTTATAGTAAGTGGCATGGGTTACGGGGTCAATGCTGTATATTTTGCTGTTGCCTTCCACAAGCGTATCGGGATCCGGAGTCAACGGGTATATGTCTCCCGGATCATCCGGATAGGGATTGATGGTCACGTCCAGGGTCACGGGATCCCCGACTGCACAGCCATTGTCTTCTGTCACTTCTACCTCTCCGCTTCCGGCAGAGCCCCAGTTTACGGTTATGCTGTGGGTAGTGCTGCCGCTGGCCTGGCTGCCGCCGGTAATGGACCATGTATAATCGCTGCCCGCATGATCCGTAACGGAATAGGATACACCGGAAGCATTGGCACAGACCGTATCTTCACCGGATATATCGGAAGTGACCGGCAGACAGCTCATGGTATCGCTGACAGCAAACTCGGCCGGCAGGGTGGAGACGTTGTTCCTGCGTATGGTATCGCCGGTGACATCTGCATGATTGCCGTTGAGGGTCCAGTCGGTAGCGCCTTCCGCCCTGCTTACCAGCCGCGTTCCCGCTCCAATAACATCTGCACTGCTGTAACCTGTGGCCACTGCCTCTACATTGTAATCGCCCGAGCTCATGCCGTTCTCTGACAACCGCCAGTAACCTTCCGTAAAGTTGTCCACCATGTAAAGGTTGTCTTCCCATATAGATGCCAGTCCGTCATCGCCGGGATCGGATGCCGTATAAGTGGCTACCGCGTAGCCCGGAGTGGGCAGGCTGTTGGTCTGGATGATCAATGGCCGCAGGGTAGCGGAGGTACCGATGGGATAGATGTACGCGTCCGTGGTATTGCCGATCCACCGTTCCATGTTGCCAAGCACGATGCCGCTGTTCCGGACCAGCGTAGCCGGAGCGCCGTTGCCGATGGTCAGGGTATCGGAGCCGGTATTGATGTTGGATCCGTTCATGAACAGGGTATCGGACACGTACACGTGGTCTTCAAGTGTTAAAGTGCCGCTGGTCCGGACATCCAGTTTATTGAATGTTTCCGCTCCCGTATTGTCGGTGGTGATGCTGAGGTTGTTTCCGTTCATGATCACCGATCCGTCTCCGGGAATGAACGTGGCATTGTTCGCCCAGTCGCAGTTCAGGGTGATGGAATAATTGCTGGCCGTCACATCCAGCGACAGGGTCGGGGCATCCTCGAAGATCTGGAAGAAGTGGGTCACCGTGATGTCTCCGCACAATGTTTTGGCTCCGCTGCCCCGGATTTTCAGCTCGTAATAGGTCATTCCCCCCACGCACTGGGGTCCGTCCGCCGAATAGATGATCCTTCCGTTGTTGGGTTGGAAATCCGCATCAAAACCGATGCTCAGGCCGCCTTCGGTAAGGTCGAAATCGTAGTTGCCGTTCATAATGATCGACGAGCGGTCGTCCATGGTTACTGCTCCGATCTCCACATTCGCGTTCACCTGCACCGTATCTTCCACGCTGATGAGCACCTGATCGTCCGCTGCCGGCACTTCCCCTTTCAGCCAAATGGACGGGTCGTTCCAGTTGCCGCTGGCAATGGTTCGGTTTCTGCCGACCACCAGGGTGAAATGATCGCCGTCGGAAAAGTTGATGCCGTGGTTCATCACGAAGTTGCCTGACCTGACATACAGGGGATGCAGCGTTTCGTTGCCGCTGGAGAAATCCCCGTCGCTGTCGACCAGTATGCCATACAGGTTGTAGTTATCGGGTTTGGGCGGAAATTGTGAGGTGTCTATTGAAATGCGCACTTCGCCCGGATCTCCGGTAAGGGTGACGCGCCATTCACGGTCGATGCGTTTGGTGGAATCCAGCGCCAGCCCGGCGGTGGTCCAGGAGCTTATATCGCCGTTGTCGTGCCCTGCCAGCAGATATTCCGCATTGTCCACATCATCGGGCTGGTCTATTCTTACCATGCCTGTTCCCTGAGACCTCATGTGGTTGTTGTTGATGTCTTCCTGGCCGATGCCAAACACCTCATATCCATAACTGGCCCGGTAATCGTAAAGATCCTGCGAAAGGTCCGTTTCGATTTGGTTTCCGTATTCAGAGGCGAAGTAATTTTCAATGATCTTTCGCTGGGCGACATTGATGCTGACATTGTAGCTTAGCAGCTGCATCACGTCGCCGGTAAAATAATGATCGGCGTCTGAACTGCCGTCATGGTATACGGCGCTTTCATTGGCTCCGAAGCGAATAGCGCCTCCGTGGGAATACAGGGAATTGACATCCGTTTCTTCGCCCATGAGGGTGCCGTTCAGCCATCCCCTGAACACGGTATCCCTGGCATTCATTTCCAGTATGGCCATGTATTCGGTATGTGGATTTACAGGCTCGCTGACGGAGGTAAAGCCCCAGGAGTCTTCAGCAAGGTTCCATCCGCCGAAGTATAGCTCACTTCCGTCAATATAGATGTTAAGCCCGCGTGTTCCGCCCCCTTCTTCATAGATCACCTGGCGGGTGGAGACATCCGCGCCGGTGCGGAAGGAAACCACAAAGGTCCGCTCTTCCTGGGCGGAAGAATAATCGTTGATGTCTCCGCTGTTTGCAATATCCATTGCTACAGTGCCGTCAAACGAGACTACCGCCCGGCCATTGATCTCACTGGCTTCATAGGACGGATGGTTGCTGCCTGAGGTAGCGTCGTTGCCGTTGTTGCTCTGATCGTTCAGCAGTGTTACCGCATCGCCGTCGCTGTAAGCCGTTTCTGCATCCGGACGGTACCACAGCTTGTACTGGGAATTGTCGCCGATGCCACCCGGACCGGTATAACCCAGGCCGTCGTCATCGATGATGTTGTATACCAGGGTATCCTTTTCGCCGATGGTGGCGTGATCCGGATTGGTCAGTTCCACCAGGAACGATTTGGCCGGTTCGTCGATCAGGTCATTGACGATATCAATGTGTATCAGGGCAGAATCCAACCCTGCCGGAATGGTTAACTGCCGTGACTCTCCGTCATTCATTCCATAGTCAATTTCTCCGCCTTCGGCGGTAATGTCCCAGGTTGTGTAGTCAAGGGTAATGTCTCTGCCGGAGACGGCGTCGAGGTTAACCTCCAGCAAGGCTGGGGAATAACTTTCGGAAGCCGTTGCCGTGTCGTTTTTGAATTGCACTTCGGGTGCAGTATCGTTGTCCACTATGGTGTAGTCGTAATGTGCAGAATCGCCCTGGCTGAGGTTGGCATTGATGGGTTCCGACAAAGAAATAATCACATTTTCATCCGGCTCATCCAGGGTGTCGTCGTTGATGGCCAGGCTGATCGTCTCCACGGTGTCATCCGGCAGAAATTCCAGTGTATCCGCGGGGAGCGTATAATCCGTTCCGGAGCCCGATGCCGTGCCGCCGGTAACCGAATAGGCTACCCGGGTGGTCTGGCTGCTGTTGGATCTGCTCAGCAGCACTTCGATGGCTATGGGTGTTTCGCTTTCATTGTCTGAAGAGTCAAACCGTGCGAAATAGATTTGTCTTTCGCTGTCGTTGTCAATGATGTTTATTGTGGTTGTGGTGTCGTCGCCGATGATCAGTCCGTTTTGCGGATTTTCGAGCGTCAGCGTGAAGCTTTCGGTGTTTTCATCGATGTCATCGTCGTTTAAATAGGCCTCTATGGTCTTTGTCCTTGTTCCTGCACCGAAATTCAATGTGTTGGCCAGCGTGTCGTAGTCTTCGGGACTGATTGCCGTGCCGTCGGTGGAGTAATAGTCCACCTGGTAGGCCTGTCCCGGAATGAAGTTCAGCGAAGCCTCTACAAAGGCTGTGTCGGTCTCGAATGCCGAATAGGTGGTATCGCCAAATTCTACGGTTGGCTTGACCAGTCCGATGGTAAAGTAGTCGCCCTTATTAAAATCTATGGCCCCGGCCTTGTAATATCCGTCTCCCTGGTCGGTGAGCTCGTAGAAGATGTTGCAGTCGGTGAAATCGTCGTCCACGGTATCTACCATCAACACGTAAGTGGGGTATCCTATGGCTTTGGTGGGCATTTCGGACTCATCCATATAGAAGTCTATGGTACCCAGGTCGCCGCCCTGCTTGTCCACGCGCCATTCTCTTTTTACCCGCCGGATGGTTTTGCTGCTGTCCGGCACGTCGGTCTCGTCGTATTCGTACCACTTGTCCATATCCCCGTCATCGTTTCCGATCAGCAGGTATTTGCCGTTGCCGGCATTGGAGGGGTTGCTTATCTTGATCGGTCCCTGTCCCTGGGCTGTGTAATGGGACTCTGAGCTGCTTTCCTGACCGATGCCGAACACTTCGTTGCTGTGGTTGACCTCATAGTCGTACAGGTCTTCGCCGCTGGGCAGGGTAACGTTGTATTTGGCGGCAAAATAGTTGTTCACCAGTTTAAACTGGGTTCTGTTGTATACCATGTTTCCGGAGAGGAACTCGCTGATGTACCCGTCGAATGAGTTGCCGCCCCCGCAGGTATAGTGGTAGCAGGCATCGCCATTTTCCCCGCCTATGCCAATGTTCCCGCCGTGAGGATAAAGCCTTCCTGCGCCCGGCAGGGCGCCCAGGTTTTCTCCGTTGAGAAATCCGCTGACGGTACCCACGCCGGCCTCATCGAAGTTAAACTGGAGCACGGCAAAGTAGGGTGTGTTCACGTTGATCTCTTTGGCTACATACACATAACCCCAGGGTGTAGACTCGTCAGCATCTCCCTGATCGTCCGGGTAGTTCCATCCGCCGATGTAGAGGCTGTCGTCCATGACGTAGAGGGACAAGCCTCTTAGTCCGCCACCCTCTTCGTATACCACCTGGTGGGTGGTGATGTCGCTGGTGGGACGGAAAGCTACGATGATGGTCCTTTTGTTCTGCGGTCCGGAAGACGTGTTCATCCGGTCGTTGTCTGCAATCTCCAGGTAATCGTCATTGCCGGTCTGGAATTCCAGCACGGGCTTACCGAACCAGTCTGCCGTTTCATCCCAGTACATGGGCCTGTTGCCGGCATCGGTCTGGTAGGCGTCCAGTCCGTGGCCTGTGATGTCGGGCCAGATGTAGGGGTCTGTGCTTATTTCTATCCCGTCATAGATCTCTTCGGGCATGTCGGTGGTACGCAGCCAGGCGTCGACCTGATTTTGGGTGTTGCCGACACCGCCGGGCCCGTCTATTCCCAGCCCGTCGTTGTCAAGGATGATGTAGCGCAACGCGTCTTTTGTTCCCAGCGAGGCGTTGACGGGATTTGTGAGGGTGATCTTAAAGTCTTCGTTGTCCTCCTCGGTGCGGTCGTTAAAGATGTCGGGATTGAGCGTCAGGGTGTCTTCCCCGGCAGGGAACGTCAATGTGCCGGCATTCAGTTGATAGTCCACACTGGCTCCTGTCGCCGTAATGTCAGAGGCTTCATAATCCACTGTTACTTCGCGGCCCGACTCAACGGAGAGGATCACGTCTATCTCTGCCGGGGAGATGCTTTCCATGCCGCTGGTGGAGTCGGCGGTAAAGGAGATCACCGGTCCCGGATCATTGTCCGCTATGGTATAGGTATGGATGGTGTTAAAGCCCAGGTTGGCGCCCTGTGGGTCGAACAGCTCGATGACCACCGTTTCATCGTATTCGTCGCTCTGATCGTCTATTATATCCAGGGTCAGGGTAGTCTCCGTCACGCCGGTTGCAAACGTGAGGGTATCCGAAAGCGGCACGTAGTAATCTACGCTGTCGGCAGTGGCCGTGCTGTTGTCGGTGAGCACCCTGTATTCTACCGTGGTGCTGCTGTCGTTGTTCGGCTCTGTCAGCTCCACATCGAGGGTTATGGGGCTGATGTCTTCTGTATTGGAAGAGTCTGCCCTGCTGAACTGCACTTTTCGGGACAGGTCGTCATCCTGGATGGTAAAGGTGTGGGTGGTGTCCCTGCCTATGGCAACGCCTGCAGTAGGGTTGGAAAGGGTTATCAGCAGGTCTTCGTCATTTTCTGACACCAGGTCGTTGTTGATGGTCAGGCTCAGTGAGGCGCTCTGCTCACCGGCCGGCATGATCAGTGTTCCCGACATCGCCTCGTAGTCGGCAGTAGGCGTTTGGGTAGCGCTGGCTGTGATGTCGGAGGTATGATAATCCACCTGCACGTCGCTGCCCGATTGGTAGTTAAGCTCCAGGTCGATGAAGTATTCGTCAATGTTTTCCGGTCCGCCCGAGGCGCTCTGGCTAAACTGTATGGCCGGGCGGATGACGCCGATGGTGAAATGGTCGCCTTTGTCAAAGTTGATGCCCGGTGAGGTGAAGTATCCCTGTCCCGTGTAGGTCAGCTTGGTTACGGTAGCCCCGGCGGTGAAGTCGCCGTCCTCGTCCACCATGATGATGTAGTCGTTGAAACCTGCCGGCAGGTTTTCAAAGCGGGAAGTATCCACGTGCAGGTCCACTGCGCCGATATCCCCGCCCTGCTTGTCTACGCGCCACTCGCGCTGCACGCGATAGATGTTGGCGTCATCGTCCGGCACTTCGTTGTTGGACCAGGCAGCTATGGAGTCGTCGTTGTGGCCGATGAACATGTACTTGCCGTCGCCCACGCTGCCGGCATTGTTGATCTTGATTATTCCCGAGCCCTGGGCGGCAAGGTGGTTGCTGGATATTGAATCCTGGCCGATGCCGATCACTTCGCTGTGGTAGCTCAGGTCGTAGTCGTACAGGTCGAGACCTGCCGGCAGATCAACGTTATATTTCGCTGCCAGGTAGTTGTTGATGATCTTCTGCTGGGCCGAGTTGTAAACGGTTCTGCCGCTGATGAGCTCGGCGATGAAGCCGTCGAAATAGCTGGCATCGCCACCGCAGCCATCATCAAAGCATGAACCACCGTTCATCGCACCGATGCCGATGTCATCGGCATGCGGATACAGCAAACCGCCACCTTCCAGGATTTTAAGCTCCCCGTTCAGGAAACCGCTGATGGCGTTTTTGGTTTCGTAATCAAACTGCATGATGGCGAAATAGGGCGTATTGGATTTGATCTTATACCTTACCGAGGTATAGTCCCAGGGAGATTCGGCATAGTTCCAGCCTCCGATGTACAGGGAATCGTTCTCGATGTACATGTTCAGTCCCCTTGTTCCGCCGCCTTCTTCATATACCACCTGACGGTTGCTGATGTCCTCGCCGGTTCTGAATACTGTGATGATCGTACGTTCCGACTGTGCTTCGTCATCATTGTTCATGGCTTCGTTGTCCGCTATTTCCAGGAACTGCTCTTCATAGCTTTTGAAGTCGAGGAGCGGGTTGCCGTTCCAGGTGGGTGACAGTCGCCAGAAGACCGGCCTGTTGGCAGAGGTATTTTGGTAAGCATCGTGGCCGTTGCCCGTCTTATCGAACCACCGTTCGGGAGAGGCGTCCCCTTTCACTGCATCGCCGTCTTCCAGGTTGTCTGACTGGTAGGTGTCGAGCCAGGTGTCAATTTCACCCCCTGAGAAGCTGCCTATACCACCGGGCCCCATGATGCCCAGCCCGTCATTGTCCGTAATAACCAAAGTGGTGGTGGTCAGGCTGCCCGGGTTGGCGTTGGTGATGTTGTCGATAGACAGTTCAAGGAATTCGTTGGGCTCTTCGTCTGTATCGTCGGTCACCGATACGGAGAAGGTGCCTGTGGTATCCCCGGCCGGTATGGTCACCGAACCATCGGGCAGTGCATAGTCCACCCCGCCGCCGGTAGCCGTAATGTCGGTAGCCTGGTAGTCGAATGACACGTCATAACCCGATTGCTCGCTCAGGTAGACGTTGATCTGTTTGGAGGTCACCGCTTCGGAGCTGCTGATCGTGTCTGTGCTGAACGTAAGGGTAGGCACCGGGTCGTTGTCGGTGATGGTATACTGTGTGGTGTCGATGTCTCCCCTCCGGGCATTCACCGGGTTGGACAGGCGGATCATGATGTTTTCCGCCGGTTCGTTGTATGCATCGTCGTTGATGGGGATCTCCAGAAGCTGGCTCATGTCGTTGGTAGGGAAGGTGACCGTGCCGGTGGAGTCCAGCGTATAATCATTGCTTCCTGCCGTGCCTGAGGTCAGCACCTCATAATCCACGCTCACCTCGTTGTCCGGGTTGTTCTCGGTCAGCACGATCTCTATTTTCGCGGGTGAGGTGCCCTCATCGCCGCCGCTGCTGTCCGTATTGAACTGCACCTGATTGCTCATGTCGTTGCTGAAGATGGTATGCAGGTGGATTGAATCTTGGCCCAGCACGTACCCGTTGATGGGGTTGCTCAGGACAATGCCGAACACCTCATCGTTTTCCGGTTTGGTTTCGTTGTTGACGGTGATGGTAATGGTCTGTGCCGTGTCGCCCGCATCAAAGCTTAATGTTCCGCTGGTATCCGCATAGTCGGGTATGGGATCCTGGGTGCTGCTTGCTGTGCTGTCGAAGGTGGCAAAATCCACGGAAGCAGCGGCATCCGGAGGCAGGTTGGGGCGCACCTCTATGGTGAAAGTACCTTCATCCTCTTCGCCGGAAGAGGCGGTGCTTGTAAACTGCAGGGCTTTGTTCAGGGCAGCTATTGCCAGGTGGTCGCCGCTGTTCAGCGGGACGTTGTTGGCTGTATGGTATCCGTTTCCGCCATCGCTCAATTGGTAGTATGTTGCCCCCTCGCTATAGTCACCGTCCTGGTCCACCATCAGCACGTAGTCGTCAAAACCCGCAGGCAGGGACGGCAGGGTGTCCGAAACCACGGCAAGGCTTACCGTACCCGGGTCGCCGGTGATGTCGGCACGCCATTCACGGCTCAGCCGCTGCACGTTGCTGCCCGGTGTGTTGGCGGTTGACCAGGAGCCAATGCCTTCGCCGTTGTTACCAATGAAAAGATATTCCCCGTCGTCAATATCCGAGGGGTTGGATATTTTCAATATGTCGCGGTTCTGTGCCGTATAGTGGTTGTCGGAAGCCGACTCCCGGCCGATGCCGGTCACCCGGTATCCGTAGTTGGATTCGTAGGAATACCTGTCTGCCATGCCCGACATGGAAATGCCGTATTTGGCTGCCAGGTAGTTGGCAATGATGTTGCGCCGGGTGGTGTTCAGGGTGATCTGACCCGAGACAAATTCGGCGATCTGTCCGCCAAAGGCACCGCCACCGCCACAGGTTTCCTTGAAGCAGCAGCCCCCGTCATCGTCGCCGATGCCGATGTCGCCTGTGTGTGCCGGAACATCTACGGTGCCGGTGACCGGTCCGAGGATCGTTCCGTTGATGACCCCGTTCAGTTCGCTGGCGCCTCCGGCATATTCGTAGTCATAAAAAGCAACATATGCCGTGTTCGGCTGTATTTCCGCAGCCAGATAGGTATATTCGGAGGTCCATGCCGTCATATGGAGTGAATCGTCCTCAATGTAAAAGCTGAAACCGTTTCCTGTGCCGCCCTCTTCATAGATCACCTGGTTGCTTGATACGTCGCTGCCTGTTTTGAATGCCACCATGAAGAAACGCTCGGAGCTGGAAGATTCGTTCATCTCGGCGTTGTCATTGATCTCCAGAAAGTCGTTGCTGCCGTCGAACTCAATCACCGGCCTGTTGTTCCAGGTTTTCGTTTCGGTGTACCATACCGGCTGCTGGTCGGAATTGTCCTGGTAGGCATTGAGGACGGTTCCGGAATCCTGCGGATTGTCTTTCCATTCGTCCGCCGAATTTTCGCTGCCTATCGGCGTTCCGTGGGCATGCTGGGCAGGGGGATTTTCGGTGTCCAGCCACAGGTTGATCTCGCCTGTTATGGTGGCTACGCCTCCGGGTCCGTATTGTCCCAGGCCGTCGTCGTCGAGGATGGTATACGTAAAGGTGGTGTCGGCGCCGATCAGAGTATTGGCGGGATTCGACAGGGTCACTTCAAACTGCTCGTTGGATTCGGTGTCGCTGTCGTCCGTTATGGGTACCGTAATGGTGTCGGTCAGCTCGCCCGGGGCGATAACAGCCGTTCCGGAGGTATAGGTATAATCTGATCCTGCTGTAGCTGAAATATCAGCCGTTTCATAATCCACTTCCACGCTCCCGGAAGAAGTTTGGGAGAGGGCAATGACCATCTCTGCGGGAGAAACCTCTTCGGACCCCGTCGCCGAGGTATTGGCAAAGCTGACCTGCAGGGGCGCCAGGCCGAAGGTGATGTAATCCCCGTCGCTGATGTCCAGGTCTTTGATACCAAATTCATTCCCGTATAGGGTCAGCTCGTGGCGCGTGGCGCCCGAGGAGAAGTCGCCGTCGCTGTCTGTCCATACCTCGATGCCGGAATAGCCCGCCGGAAAGTCGGCCAGCTTTGAGGTATCCAGGTACAGCTCTACATTGCCGAGATCACCTGTTTCGCTGAGCCGCCATTCCCGGTCGATGCGTTTCAGGCTGGCAGCCGGCACTTCGGTGTCGCTCCATGCGCCGTAGCCGGCGTTGTTGTGTCCGTAGAGCAGAAATTCGTTGTTTTGCACGCCCGAGGTGTCGTATAAACGAAGCATGCCGGCCGACTGGGCGCTGAGGTGCCTGTTGTCGCTGTCGGTCTGGCCGATGCCGGCTACGTCGTAATAGTAAGATGTGCCATTCCCGCCAATGTCGTGGTTGTAATAATCGTTCTGGTTCAGGGCAATGTTGTATTTGGAAGACAGGTAGTTCTCCAAAATGATCTTCTGGGCATCGTTCAGGGGGCTGTTGTAGACGATGACCTCCGCGATGTCGCCGCCTAACTGGTGGTCGCCTACCGAATGACCCGGGTAGCAGGAACCCAGGATCTGCTCGGTTAAGGACTGGCCTTCTTCAAAACGGACGGAAACAAGGTACGTATCATCGTAGGTCCATTCGGAAGGATTGTTGGTATTGGGGGCATATGCTCCGTAGGTTTCTCCGTTGTGTCCGTATTTCGCCTCTGAATCTTCGCCCCCGTCAAAGCTGTAGCCATACTGGTATGAAAAAGTGGAGCGGGGATCCGGACCTACCTGGACGCCTTCCTGGTAGTTGCCCCACAGGTGACTCAGCTCATCTGTATCCTGATCGGCGCTGCTCATCCTGAAAACGATGTAGGCATCGCGGCCGGTATAGGAAGCACTGTCGATCAGGTAGTCGTTGACGCCGTCAAAGCTGACTACCGGCATGCCGTTGATCTCACCGGTCTCGAAGGTCGGCTGATTGCCGGCCGCACCCTGTGATACATCGTGGTTGTTGCCCGAAACATCGTACCAGTCCGCAACAGAAGCGCCATCGCCAAGTCCTATACTGTCGGCCCGCAGCCACAGCTTGTTGTTCTGGTCGTTGCCGACGCCGCCCGGACCGGTAAAGCTGTATGAGGCCAGGTCGTCATCCACGATGGTGACGGTGATCTCCTCGTTCACGCCCAGCGTTGCATTGGCCGGGGTGGAGAGCGTTATGGTGAAATCTTCCGACACCTCTATGTCGGCATCGTCCCAGATTTTCGGTTTGATGAAAGTACGGTATTCGCCCGAGCTGATGGACACCTGGCCGTCGGCCAGTGTATAATCGTCGTCCGCTGTGGCGGAGCCTGCCGAAACGGTATAATCGGCAGTGACGGTCTTACCCGAATAATTGGACAGGGCTACCTCTAAGTTGGCAGTATCCACCGTTTCGGAAACCGATTTGGCGGCATTGGTGAACTGGATGGTGGGCACAGGGTCGTTGTCTTCTATCGTGACGGTTATGGTGTCTGCTGCTCCGAGCTGTGCGTTGACCGGGTTTTCGAGGCTGATCACGATCGTCTCATTGTCCTCGTTGTAGGTATCGTCTATGATGGGGATGTAGAGGGTATCCAGGGTATCACCCGGCGGGATGGCAAATGTGGTGTCCGTCACTGCATAATCTATGCTGTCACCGCTGGCAGTGCCGGAGAACAGCATGCTGACCCATGTGGAATCCGAGGCATTGGCCGAGCTGAGCTCCGTGACCAGGCCGATGCTGTCTGCGTCCTCCGTTATAGCGCTGTCGGAGGACGAAAACTGTATGTCCCTGGACCAGTCGTTGTCGTGTATGGTGTACACCAGCGTATCGTTTGCCCCCGGGTTTGCGCCGTTGATGTTTTCAAGGGTCAGCGCTACGGTTTCATCGCTTTCCTGGTCCCCGTCGTCAATGATCTCCAGGTTAAAGGTGATGAGGGTATCCCCTGCCGGTATGGTGTCGGTGGTCGGGGGCACGCTGGTATAATCATCGCCGCTGGTAGCTGTGCCCGTTCCCGCATCTTTGATGTCGAATATGACGTTTTGGTCAAGCGGTATGTTCAGGTGCATGCTGACGGCAACGTCCGTATTGCCTTCATCCCCTTTCAGGGTTGCGGTGTTGAATTCAAACACCGGTTTTGCAATGGCAATGGTCACGTAGTATCCATCCGGTATTTCCACGCCGGAGGTTTCAAATTCGGAGGACGAGCCAGCCTGTTGCAGGTCATATTCCGTCGCGCCCGAAGAGAAATCCCCGTCTGCATCCGCCAGGACTTTAATTACCGAATAGCCTGCCGGCCGGGCAGCGAACAGCGAGGTATCCACTTTGATTGTATAGGTACCGATGTCGTTGGTCTGGTCGAAGCGCCATTCCCGGTTGATGCGCTTGTAGTATGGCGATCCTCCCGGTATGTCGCTGTCGCTCCAGTTGCTGACCGCTTCGTTGTCATGGGCAAAGAGGAGAAAATCGCTGCTGTCCAGGCTTGTGGCATTGCTGACGGTCAATATTTTTGATGACTGGGCAGCCGTCTGGTATTCAGTGGCTCCCGTTCTGCCGATCCCTGCCAGGTCGTATTTGTGGGATGCCTCGTATGCGTAGTGGTCGTTTTGCGTCAGGCTAAGCCCGTATTTGGCCGCCAGGTAGTTTTCAATGATGACTTTCTGGGCATTGTTCAAAGCTTTGTTGTA
>CAYYLT010000037.1:0-16700 GCA_964472385.1 uncultured Bacteroidales bacterium | reverse complement strand
GGGCATCTGTTACGTTGCGAAAGCCTCGATGTAGGGTTTGCTGAAAAAGCCTAATTGGAATTATATTGTTCATTCAAGCCCTGTACCACACTTTGCGTGATATTGAACCTTCTTTGTTTGTATAAAATGGGACCGCCAAAAGAATAGCTTAAAATAAAATGATAGTTATGATCTTTGGCATAACCCTCAAGGTATTCCATCACGCTATGCAATACCTGCCTGTATATAACCTGCTCTTTTTCTGATAGTTCTGAGCTTATTTCATTTCTCCTCTGGTAGAGTTCCTGTTCCTTTTTTCCAAGGTCTTGCTGCAACAATCGAGCTTTAGCCCGCGTAATCAATCCTTTGCTGATTTTTTCTTTTAAATTTTGAAATTCCTGCTGCAGTTCCTGGGATTTATCCTGCAATTCCGCCTGGGAACTGGTTTGCTCATCGATGAATTCATCGCGTTTATCCTGATACATCTCATATTCTGACAACAAGGTATCAATATTGACATAGGCTACCCGCAGATTGCCTTTGATCTCCGGTACTTTGGCATCTTCAAAAGTTGAAACAGAGCTTTCGGCTTTCCGGCTCTTCTCCCCCAGCGATGTGAAGTTCAACAGGAATAAAATGGCTACTGCCACAACCAATACAATATTAATGATCAAATTGATTTTTTTCATTTTGCTGCATTTTTGTTTGACCCTGACAAAATTAAATCAATATGGGACATTTACAAAAATGTTAGGTGTTCTTTTTTGTAAAATAATGTTAAAACTTAGCCTGTGTTATTCATGCGTCAGGTTTTGGGTAGATGCAAGGCGTCGAAAGCCGACGACTTAGTCGCCTACTTCGAGGCTTTCGCAAGGTAGCAGATGCCCAAAAATTGGCGCACGCATAAAAAAAAAATTCGGAGCATAACAAATAAAGCACTAATATTCTTTTGTTTATAGATGGCCTTCCATTTTTTATAAATAATACAGGTTAGAGTCCGGGGCAGGGTGTTTTAATCCATTTCTCACGGGGCTTACGGTATTCACCGAAAGTGAAGATCATGGAAATTTCATGGGCCCCTTGTGTCAGCCCTGCAAGGTGGGAGACAGTTATATCATAACTATATCCAAGCTTAAACTGATCGATATTATAACCCAATAAAATGGCAACAGCATCATTACTGGGAATATCCTTTATTAGAGGGATACCCCTGTACCAAAATCCTAACATGAAGGGATCGTAATGCCAATATAAGCCAAGATTCATCTGGGAATATTTCCCTTGTTTCATCAGGTGAAAAGCAGGCAAGAGATTTTCTTTCGTTCTTCGGCTGTATTTTTTATTGATGGGGATCTTCATTCCCCCAAAAAGGGAAAACTTCATAGGAATAATACTGGATTTACCTGACAGGGATTCATCAGGTTTCAGCAAATGGTCGGCCGTAAAACCCAACCAGGTATTCTCAGAGTAAAATAAAGCAGAAGCGCTGGCATCCACATCCCAGGCAAAATTTTGCTGAGCAACCTCCCGTGAGGTTGTATGCCCGTCGAGCAATTGATCGCCAAAGGTTAATTTATGAAAATGCAATCCTGTTTGGATGTACGAAAGCTCAATACCCGGTATGACCCTCCATTCATGGTTCAACTTAATATGATAAGTATAGGCCAAACCCACATTGGTTGTAGATAATATCCCTGTGCCTGCTTGGTCACGAAGGAATAAAAGTCCAAGTCCGCTGTTCACGGTATGAAAATAATGGTCATAAGAAAAGGAATAACTTACAAAGGCCTTATGGAGCGAGGGCCATTGATTGCGATAGCTAGTGGCAACGCGTTTCCCTTTGGTACTGCCAGCAAAAGAGGGAGCCAGATACAACGGAGAGGAATAAAACTGCGTGAACTGTGGATCCTGAGAAAAACAAAGGTCGGCAGCAACAATAAGTAAAACGATGAAAACAAGCCTTTTCATTAATGCATTCTCCTATAAATACCCGTATCTTTTACTAAATACGAGTTTTTCTGAAAAATGTTAACCCTGGACAAACTAAATAATAACCAAAATAATATACGGATTCTCCCATATATTAAACTTTTTGGTTAACACATGCTTCACAATCAATGAGGAGATCTACGAACAAGCAGGAACAGGTTAACCTCTTGTTTAATGAAAATAGGCTAAGAAGGGGGGAAATATAACTAAGATCTATAAAAAACTGCTGGTTGGAGGGAAATTAATGCGTGAATGTTTGAATCTGCGATTGCTTGAATGCGTGAATGTGCGAATGAATTGCTTGTTACTGGTTAGTGGTGACTGCCCTTTAATGACGAATGACAATTGCATGACCACATATGACCATCAATGACCTCTTTATGGCTTCCCCTAAAACGCCTTTAAACATGAAATAAACTACTGCAATGAGCTATTATTTGGCCAGCCAAATGCCTGTTACCGGGCAGCGGATATCCGAATTGAACATGCAGGGGCATAGGTTATCAGATTCAGGAGTATATCCGGGATTTATTTTCACACAGCTCGATTAATGTACCATGTGTAGATTTGGGATGTAAAAAAGCAATATGAAGGCCTTCTGCTCCTTTTCTCGGCTGTTGATCAATCAGCCTGATACCCTGGTCGGATGCCTCCTGAAGCTTTTCCTCAATATTATCTACGGCAAAGGCAATATGATGGATCCCCTCGCCTTTCTTTTCGATGAATTTCGCCAGGGGTCCGTCGGGATCCGTTGATTCCAGGAGTTCAACCTTCGTATCCCCTGCCTGAAAAAAGGCTGTCCGCACTTTTTGATCTTCTATTTCTTCAATGTTATAACATGCCAATCCCAGCACCTGCTCGTAAAACCAGATGGAAGCTTCCAGGTCTTTTACGGCAATACCAATATGTTCGATATGCGATGGTTTCATAAAACGATTTGATTATTTTTACAAAAGTAAATATATTCATGCAATCAAACTTATGATAAATATCAATATATAAAGCTTTTCCTGTTGCTGTGTGAATTTCTTTGCGCTGACAGGATAGCCGACATGATACATAAAAGCCATACAATGACGCTCAAAAAAGCTTATATCAGGTTTTACGAAGAATTGAACGACTTTTTATCTGAAAACAGAAAGAAAAAAGACCTGGAGGTGCTATTTTTCAATGCCCCATCCGTAAAAGATATTATCGAATCATTCGGCATACCTCATACAGAAGTTGATCTCGTTTTGATCAACAGCGAACCATTGTGTTTTAAACAAACAATCAACGACCAGGACAGGATTAGCGTTTACCCTAAGTTTGAATCATTTGATATATCTCAAATCTCCAAGTTGCAAAACCGCCCGCTAAGAGCAATTCAATTCATTCTGGATGTTCATTTGGGAAAACTGACCCGGTATCTCAGGCTTTGCGGATTTGACAGTCTTTACAACAACCAATACAAGGATCATGACATTGTAAGCATAGCTTCAACTGAACACAGAATAATCCTTACAAGAGATATAGGTATCCTAAAACACGCCCATGTGCAGCATGGTTACTGGCTGCGTTCAGATAATCCGGAAGAACAATTGCGTGAGGTGATCAGGCGGTTTGATCTGAAAGATCAGATAAATCTGTTTGCCAGGTGTATGGAATGCAACGGTATCATCCAAAATGTCTCAAAAACAAAGGTTGCTGACCAATTGCAACCTGGGACTAAGCAGTATTATCATGCCTTTTATCAGTGCAATCAATGCAAAAAAATCTATTGGAAAGGTTCACATTACCAGAATATGATACAATTCATCAATGATGCCATATACTATAAAAACCACACCAACCGGAATATTGACAAAAAAGACAGCAATTAGCGCGAATTCTTGATGAATCGTTCTAACGCTCTTGCGGGGTGGCCTGCATCATCTTTTAAAATATTTATAAAAAAACTTCTCCTTATGCACAATATCCTGCAGCTTTCTCCTCTTGAATTTATAACGTTCAGTATCAACCTGATCGAGTGGGTAACCAACAGGTATCATGGTTATAGGTTCAACACCTTCAGGTAGTTGTAGAATATTTGCACATTTGATGACATCAAACTTGCACACCCAGCAGGTCGCCAGTCCCATATCAGCAGCAGCAAGAGTGAGATGATCCACGGCTATGGCAATATCAATATCAGCATGATTCTTTCCATCAGCCCGATACCATGCTCCCTTATGATCACCGCATGCAACAATGATCATCGGAGCCGAATTGATCCACTCACTATAATAGCATGATTTAATCTCCTGCAGATGCTGCGGATCCTGAATAACAACAAAATGCCAGGGTTGAAGATTCTTTGCCGAGGGTGCAATCCGGGCAGCTTCTAAAAGCTGCTCTATCTTTTCCTCCTCTACCTTTTCATTGCGGTATTTTCTGCAGGAGTACCTTTTTTTGGCTATTTCCAGAAAACTCATGGATAATGTGAATTAGGTTTAGGCAAATTAATGGTGAATACATTTTATACGTTAAAATATACTTTTACTTTCTGCAAGAGCGCTGTCATTACCTGCGTGGCTTCCCCCCGCAAAAATATATCAGTAATCGAATGGCTGAAATTAGAAGAATGCGGGTTCACTTCAATGATTTTGGCATCATTTTCCTTAGCCATTTGAGGAATAAGCGAAGCCGGTACAACCTCACCTGTAGTTCCCACTACAATAAATACCTCTGCCATGCTTGCTTCCGCTATAGATTTTTGATAAGCATATTGAGGGATCATTTCTCCGAAAAAGATAAAATCAGGTTTTAAAACCGAACCACACGCTTCGCAACGGGGAGGTAACGTATCGAGCATGGATCGGGTCGCCTCATAATGTACATTGCATTTCTGGCAGACGAGGGTTCTTGAATTTCCATGAAATTCATAAATGGTTTGACTTCCCGCCACCTGGTGGAGATTATCAATATTCTGGGTAATCACACTGTTCAGAAGACCCATTTTTTCCAGCTCAGCAAGCGCGATATGAGCTTTATTGGGCTTGGCACTCCCAAAAAAATCGTAAAAAATCTCTTTGATAAACGGCCATGCTTTGTCGGGGTGAGCATAAAAATAGTCAAGATCCAGAATTTCCGGGTCATATTTATTCCACAATCCGTTTTCCCCACGAAACGGAGGTATACCGCTTTCAACGGAAATGCCCGCCCCGGTAAAACCGGTATTATGATTTGAACGAATGATTGCGTCTGCAGCTAACTGAAGTTTATCTTCATCCATATATCCAGGTTATGAACTTTATATATCCTGTATAAATAATACAGGCTAAAAAACAAACCAAATTTAATCAATTTGTATATTTATCAATGGATAAAGGCAAGAAAAAAGGCTAAAGCGATGATAAAAACAGATTCTTTATAGGTATAAAAAAACACAAGTATCTCTCCCATGATCCACTTATTTATTGATTTTATGGAGTTTTTCATAAACCATCTCCCCGTTATGGATAAGACAAGTACCTTTAAGAATAGCATCATTCAGATCCACATTCAGGTTACCTTCACCGGCTTGTTGTTCAACGGCTACCGATACACACAAATTAATCAATTCCTTGACATTATCCGGCATTAAAGCAACCCGCTGGTCCTGTCCTGTTTCTTTCAATAAGCCAATTTGCATTCGAATAAAACATGATAAATAACCTGTATTATTCACACAGGTTAGGTTAATCCATCTATCCCATATTAATGATAACACAGATTATATTTGCACATGAAAAAACATTCAAATACCTTTGCCTGTTCAACATCATAGAAAATATACTTTGGCACAAGAAGTTATATTTGCATATAAAGACGGAATGATGTAAATTGTCATATTAATGGTAACCTGTATTATTCATAAAAAATGGAAAAACAGTTATAAACAAAAGAATATTAATACTTTACTTATGATGCTCAAAAATTTTAATTTTTAAACATTTTTTCCGAGTGCGCCAATTTTTGGGCATCTGCTACGTTGCGAAAACCTCGAAGTAGGCGACTACGTCGTCGGCTTTCGACGCCTTGCATCTACCCAAAACTTGACGCATGAATAATACAGGTTAAAAATACTCATATGGATGTGTTCACATTTTTAGGCAGTACAGATATCAATACCCTTGAAAAATTATATGGTCAATATCTTAATAACCCTGAGCAACTGGATATAAGCTGGCAAAATTTTTTCAAAGGGTTTGAGTTAGCCCAAATGCATTATGCACCTGTATCCAGCGAAAGCATTGTATTTGATAAAGAATTCAAGGTGATCAAACTGATCGATGCTTACCGGAAAAGGGGTCATCTTTTCACAAAAACCAACCCGGTAAGGAACAGGCGAAATTATACGCCTACGCTGGATCTGGAAAATTTCGGTCTTTCGCAAAAGGATCTGGGAAAAACATTTCAGGCAGGGAATCAAATTGGAATCGGAGCGGCCAAATTACAAAATATTGTCAACCATCTGGAGCAAACCTATTGCAATGCCATCGGAGTTGAATACATGTATATCCCCAAGCCCGAAGTTTTAAGCTGGCTGCAGCACAGAATGGAATTTACAAAAAACACTCCGGATTTTAACTCGCAAGAAAAACAACACATTTACAATCATTTAAAGCATGCCGTAGGATTTGAACAATTCATCCATAAAAAATTCATCGGTCAAAAACGCTTTTCTCTGGAAGGGGCGGAAACGCTTATACCATCATTGGCGGCAGTCATCGATAAAGGTGCCGACCTGGGCATCAAAGAATTCAGCATTGGTATGTCGCACCGGGGCCGGCTGAATGTGTTGGCCAACATCCTGAAAAAACCGGTAAAGGATATCTTTGATGAATTTGTTGGAGAATCATTTGATGAAGGCAAAATACTCGGGGATGTTAAATACCACCTGGGATATAGTAATCAGATCACCTCAGACAAAGGAAAAAAAATATGGCTGAACATGGCACCCAACCCATCGCACCTGGAAGCTGTATATCCCGTAGTTGAAGGTATCTCTAAAGCCAAAATCAACCATAAATACAACCATGACTTTAACACACTGGCTCCGATCATCATTCACGGAGATGCAGCAATCGCTGCACAGGGTATTGTATACGAAACCCTGCAAATGTCGCAGTTACCTGCATACCACGCCGGGGGAAGCATCCATTTGGTGATCAATAATCAGGTAGGTTTTACCACCAACTATCTTGAGGGAAGAAGCAGCACCTATTGCACAGACATTGGGAAAGTGATTAAAGCGCCTATTTTTCATGTAAACGGAGATGATGTGGAAGCTGTGGTACACATCATTCAGCTTGCCATGGAATACCGGCAGAAGTTTCATACCGATGTTTTCATCGATCTGCTGTGCTACAGGAGACACGGTCATAACGAAGGCGATGAACCCCGTTTTACGCAACCTTTGCTCTACAAGGCCATAAACAAGCATCCCAATGCCAGGGATATATACGGTAAAGTCCTAACAAATAACAATATATATACACAAACCGACATTCAAAACCAGAAACGGAATTACAATCAATGGCTGGAAAATAAACTAGAAGAAGCCAAACAATCCAGCAAAGTGCACATACAACAATTTCTGGAAAAAGAATGGCAGGATTATATTTCCCCTGAGTACAGAGATTTTAACCAGTCTCCGGATTCCAACGTCTCCCTAAAAAAATTAAAAGAAATTGCAGCAAAGATCAATCATTTGCCTTCAGATCGACCATTTTTTAAAAAGGCATACAAACTGGTGGAGCAACGGCAAAAGATGATCCGGGAAGACCGTCTGGACTGGGGAATGGCGGAATTACTTGCTTATGGAACCCTGTTAAATGAAGGTTATCCGGTAAGACTAACCGGTCAGGATTCGGAAAGGGGTACCTTTTCACACCGGCATTCTGCCTTTACCCTTGAAGATGCTGACATTAAGTATCTTCCACTCTCCCATATCCGCGAAGGACAAGGAGAATGCCACATCGAAAACTCTCCCTTATCAGAATTCGGCGTATTGGGTTTTGAATACGGTTATGCCTTGACAACACCTGAAGGCCTAACTATTTGGGAAGCCCAATTCGGAGATTTTAACAACATGGCGCAGGTTATCATCGATCAATATATCAGTTCAGCCGAGGAAAAATGGGGTTTGATGAACGGTATTACATTGCTCCTTCCCCATGGTTATGAGGGTCAGGGACCTGAACATAGCAGTGCAAGAATGGAACGCTTCCTTACCCTTTGCGTTAACAACAATATGCAGATTATCAATTGCACTACGCCAGCGAATTTTTACCACGCACTTCGCAGACAGATGCACCGTAACTTCCGTGTGCCTCTGATTTTGTTCACTCCTAAAAGCTTACTCCGGCACAGCAGGGCGGTTTCCAGCCTGGAAGATCTGGCAGAAAAAAAATTTCAAAAAGCGATTGAAGATCCCAATGTTATGGTGAAAGAAGTTGAAAAAGTGGTTTTCTGTAGTGGAAAAATATATTATGATCTGCTGGCAAGAAAAGAACAACGCAAGATAAATGATATAGCTTTTATCAGAATCGAACAGCTCTATCCCTTCCCTGAAAAAGAAATAAACCGGATCATCAACCATTACAACAATGCTACCCAGTGGTTCTGGGTTCAGGAGGAACCAGAAAATATGGGGGCCTGGACCTACATCAAGGATCAGCTCAAAACTATTGATATCCGGGGCATAACCAGATCACCCAGTGCAAGTCCGGCAGTTGGTCTATATAAACTCCATCAGCTCGAACAAGATGAAATAATAAATAAGGTTTTCAGAGAATGCAGCTGCGAGAGAAATGATAAATATTGTAATCTGGACTGTCAAGAATAAGGTTACAGAAGACAAATCAGACAACAAAAATATGTCAAGGGAATCTAAATATTTTGCAAGCTAAGCTATCCTGTATGATGCCAAAAAATGAATAAACCTTTGTAAATCTATAATTATTAGCGCCTTGATTGTTTTACTCAAATAATGTAATTTGGGCGGGTATAAGAGCGGCTATATTTATAGTATACGCAGCCTATGACAAAAATTTAAACCTGAAACCTGAAGTTTATAATCCATATGCTATCATGATTGAGATAAAAATACCCAGCCCCGGAGAATCTATAACAGAAGTAGAGCTGGCCAACTGGCTGGTAAAGGAAGGTGATTACGTTGAAAAGGATCAGGAGATCGCAGAGATCGAATCCGATAAAGCAACCCTACCCCTGGTAGCAGAAACCAACGGGAGAATTGAACTGCTTGTCAAAGAAGGAGAAACCGTTACCGTAGGAGAAACAGCCTGCCGGATCGATGATTCCGTTAAATCACCACAAAATCCGCCCAAAGCCGGGCATCAAGACAGTAAAAAACAAGAAAAACAGCCTCATCCGGAACAAAAAGATATATCCCGGGATGATCATAAAGCGGAAGAAAAACCTGGAATAGCAACGGCAAAAGAAAAAACCGCTGACCATAACCCGGCAGAAAATGATCCTGAAAACGTTGCTTATCAACAACCCGGAAAAGCAACTGAAGCTGATCAAAGTGAACACAAATACGAAGAGGAAGAAGATAATAAAGGTAAAATCAAGGTTACACCGCTGGCACAAAAAAAGATGAGAATCTATAACCTTTCAATGGAAGAGGTTTTGAAGGGACTGAGAAGGATCACCAGTGAGGATGTGGAAATGGCAAAAGATGCAATAGAATCAGGAGGCTACTCCCAAAAGGAAACATGGCATACACCGCCGTTTTTACGGAAAAGTGAACGCAAAAAGATCTCCCGTTTAAGACAGAAACTCAGCGAAAGGTTGGTGGCTGTTAAGAACGAAACTGCCATGCTCACCACTTTCAATGAGGCAGATATGTCTCAGGTAATAAACATGCGGCAAAAATACCAGCAACACTTCCAGGAAAAACACCGCATCAAGCTTGGATATATGTCCTTTTTCACCAAGGCGGTCACCAAAGCATTGGAGGCATATCCCAATGTTAATGCCATGATCGCCGATAAAGAATTTGTTTATCCGAAATATGCGGATGTCGGTATTGCCGTTCAGACTCCAAAAGGCTTGATGGTTCCGGTGATACGCAATGCAGAAAGCCTTGGTCTTGCCGAAATTGAAAAAAAAATAAAAGCATTTGCAGAAAAAGCACAAAATAACCGCATAGCCATTGAAGATCTGGAAGGTGGAACTTTCAGCATCACCAACGGGGGGATTTTTGGATCCCTTCTGTCAACACCCATACTCAATCCCCCCCAGTCAGCCATTCTGGGCATGCATACCATCCAGGAGCGACCCGTAGCCATTGAAGGTAAGGTGGAGATTCGCCCCATGATGTACCTGGCCCTCTCCTACGATCACCGGATCATCGATGGTAAAGAATCGGTAAGCTTCCTGGTAATGGTTAAAAACCTGATCGAAAACCCGCAAACCATGCTTTTTGATGGAAAAGACCCGGAAAAGATATTGCTGGGGTTGAGTGACTAAAAAATTTGAATATCCTGCAGAAATGCAGCATAATACGAAAGGTTTTAACGCATGATAAACCATGGTCAGTGAATCGACTGTTGCTCAATGGTCATCCATCAGTGGCCGGACAAAGTCCGCCGGGAGCCGGACAAGTTTCGTGGTCGTTATCTGGTCATTAATTGTCATTAAATGGTCATTGGTGATCATTCGTAGGAACCAGCAACTCATTCAAACATTGAAACATTCAAACATTGAAGCATTCACGCATTCAAGCATTAATCCACCAATACCCACTGGTGGAGCAGGCCTTATAGCTTAACGATCATCCCAATATTTAAAGCACCGGTGGTGAAAAGATGATCCATATTAATCCCCATATCGAAATTTGAAGTTCGGTTTTTAACCTCTGTATCTCCTGCATCAGTCGTTTGTGTTTTGTGGCTGTAGGCCATATCAAACCCACCAATAAAGGCTTCCAGGGCAACTTTTTCATTAAGATCAAATGATACACCCGGAAAAACAGCAATACGAATGGTATTTGATCTGGGACCATCTGTAGTAGTTGAGCCGGCTTCCTCTTTATTTATGGAAGTGGAAAAACCCAACTGACCTTGACCGAAAAGGGAAAGCTTATCAGAGATCCCTATATGATAGCGGGTGAAAGGTTCAATGCTAAAACCCGTTGTTCTTTCAATTACTTCAGGATCGCCAGGTGTTTTGGTACGTGAGGAACTAAAACCTACACCCAACCCTACAGCAAGGTCTTCAGAGAGAAAATACCCTACCTCCGGTTTAATCTCAAATGAAGCCGTTGACTGTTTATCTGTTGTGGTATTTCCGGTTTCAATATTACCGCCGGTAGTACTGAGGTTGAAACTACCACCAGCAAAATATTGTGCCTGAACAGAGACAACTGAGATAAAGCTGAACAACAATACATACGCAAACTTTTTCATGATGGGTTAGAATTTTGCATGATGCCTACTCTTTGGTTTTTCGGCTGCCACCTGCCTGCTCTTCATAGTGAATCACAGAAAAATATATGAACACCCAAATATAAAAAAAACAATTGGGATTGCTACAGCAAATGGACAAATAGCCATTTATAATCATATTGCCATGATTATGCCTCCTGCTTTGTCAGAATAAGCTTACAATACAACTGCCTGTACGCTTATTTGATTCTTGGAAAACCACTGATTGATCAGCGAATTGATAATCATTATATTTACACCTTTCAGGCCATAAAAGATTGACATCCAATGAATGGAGACAACAAAGGCAAGGAACAACAACCATTCCGGAAGCAAGACGCCGATAAAGAAGATCAGGAAATCAATCAAATATTTACAGAACCCTGTGAAAACGTATTGGATTTTCGGGTAGTTGGGGTGGGTGCTTCTGCAGGCGGATTAGAAGCTTTACAGGATTTTTTTAAAAATATGCCGGATAATCCGGGTACAGCTTTTGTGATCATACAGCATCTTTCACCGGATTATAAAAGCCTGATGGATGAATTGCTGTCACGCCATACCAACATGAAAATACACCGGGTGAAAGATGGTATGGAGCTCAAGCCCAACCATATTTTTCTCATCCCCCCCCGAAAAAACATGACCCTCTTCAAAGGCAAGCTTTACTTGTCGGAACAGGACTACAACCGGGCAATCAATATGCCCATTGATATCTTTTTGAGATCACTGGCACAGGATCAGGGTAAAAATGCCATAGGTATAATACTATCCGGAACGGGCAGTGATGGTACGCTAGGTATAAGAGCCATCAAAGAAAACGGAGGTATGGTCATGGCCCAGGACGATCGTTCCGCTAAATTCGATGGCATGCCCAGAAGCTCCATTTCTACCGGTATGGTAGATTACATTCTGACCTCCGGAGAGATGCCGGAAGCCCTTATCAATTTTATCAAACATCCTTTTATCCAAAAAACAGAAAATATAGAAAATCAGATTACCCAGGATGAAGATTATCTCTCGAAGATTATCATGATCATAAGGGATGTTACAGGAATTGATTTCTCAAATTACAAAGAAAGCACCATTATACGCAGACTGGAAAAACGGATAAGCATCAACCGGTATGACCGTATAGCGGATTATGTTGATTTCATTTCCGGGAATAAACGGGAAATCAATATCCTTTACCGGGAATTGCTGATTGGAGTAACCCGTTTTTTCCGCGATCATGATGCTTTCGATAAACTTAAGGAACTTGTTGTACCGAAAATTTTCACAGACCATACATCGCGTCAACCCATACGGGTATGGTGTATTGGCTGCTCTACTGGTGAAGAGGCATATTCCCTGGCTATCCTCTTGAAGGAATATATGGAAGCACAGGAGATCAGCCGGGAGGTCAAGCTGTTTGCAACCGATATTGACAAAGATTCCGTAGAGCTTGCGGGAATTGGCATTTATCCGGAAAGCATTGTATCGGATATTTCAGCGGAACGCCTTAGCAAATACTTTACCCGTAAACAAGATGGTTTTCAGATCAACGAAAGTATCCGCAGCATGGTTATATTTGCCACCCACAATATCCTCAAAGACCCGCCATTCTCAAAAATTGACCTTATTTCCTGCCGCAACATGCTTATTTATCTGAACAGTGAAATTCAACAAAAGGTTTTGTCTATGTTGTATTTTTCACTTAACAAAGAAGGCTTTTTATTCTTAGGAAGCAGCGAATCGGTAGGTGAAATGTCCAGCGGATACAGCATGATTGCCAATAAAGCCAAAATATACAAATATCAAACAGGTTACAACCCACCGGCAAATGCGTTTTACAGAATACCCCAACTTAAGAAAAAAACAAAAAATCATCACAACCTCCGCACATACTATATCCAGCCCAAATCAAAGTTTCCAACAATCGATCATATTTTTGATGATTTGTTGAGTGAATTGGTACCCCCCTCGGTCATGGTGGATGAAAATTACAACATCGTACACACCATCCACAATGTCAACAAATATGTAAATATTCCGGTGGGAACGTTCACAATGAACATTCTTAAAATGATGCCTGACGAACTGACTACCATGGTAAGTACAATGCTGAGAAGAATCAGAAAAAACAAACAGCAGGTTGTTTTTGAGAACCTCCGGATGCCGGGTGCGGAAAAACAGTTACTCGATGTATCCGGTCGCATGCTGGAAGATAAAAATACCAAAGAGATCTACTTTCTGATCAGTTTCAAGGATCATGAAAAAAAAGATCCTAATCCCGTTGAGCAAGGAGATGTTGAAAAATTTGATCTGGACAACCAGTACCAGGAGCGAATCAATGAACTGGAAAAAGAATTGCAATATACCCGGGAAAGCCTTCAGGCCACGGTTGAAGAACTGGAGACGTCCAATGAAGAACTTCAGTCTTCGAATGAGGAGCTCATCGCTTCAAATGAAGAGCTTCAAAGTACCAATGAAGAGCTCCAAAGTGTGAATGAAGAGCTCTATACCGTGAATGGCGAACACCAGCAAAAAATAGAAGAGCTGATACAGCTGAACAACGATATGAACAATTTGCTACGAAATACGCAAATTGGCACACTTTTCATCGACAACCAGCTGCATATACGTAAATTAACTGAAGTTGCCGAAAACATTACCAACATCAGGAAATCTGATATAGGCAGACCCATCGAGCACATCTCCCTGGATCATATTTACCCCCAATTCATAGCGGATATTCACGAAGTACTGGAAAACTTAACACTCAAAGAAAGGGAAATTCAAACAAAAGATAAAAACTGGTACCTGATCAGGATTGTTCCCTATCGCACAGCAGAAAATGCAGTAGACGGAATCATCATTACTTTCATTGATATATCCAAACTGAAAAACTCGCAGGAAGAGATCTATACCTTAAATTCCAGGCTTGAAAAAGCCATGAGTTTCGGTGGCCTGGCATGGTGGGAATGGGACTATCAGAACAATCAGGTAACTTTTGGACACCAGAAAGCAACCATGCTGGGTTATCAGCCTGAAGATATTGAATCAGGCTTTGAGGGCTGGACCAAGCTGCTTCATCCCGATGATTATGAACCGGTAATGCAAAATATGCGTGACCATATAAAGGGTAAAGTGCCCATTTATGAAGTTAAATACCGTTTGAAAAATAAGCAGGGCGAATACATCTGGTTCAAAGACCAAGGGGGCATTTTGGAAAAGCATGAAAATGGCAGTCCTAAAAAAATCAGCGGTATTGTCACAAACATCAACCGGGAAAAACAGATTGAAGCCGAAAAAAATAAAACTTATGAACTGATATACAATACACTAACCTACAATCCGATAGCTAGCACCATTGTAGATAAGAACGGCAAAATCACTTTCGCCAACAAAAAAGCGGAAGATCTGCTGGGCATAACACAAAAACAGATCAGGGAAAGAAGTTTTGATGATCTGAAATGGAAGATCACCGATCTTGAAGGAAATACCATCCCACCGGAAAATTTGCCATTCAGCAAGGTAATGCATGAAAAACAACCCATCCACGGTTACCAGCATTATATTCAACGCCCGGGAAAGGGCAAACGGCTACTATCCATTAATGGGGCACCAATGTATAATCAACAAGCAAAAATCAACGGAGTGGTATTTACCCTAGCGGACATCACTGAAGAACACGAAAGGGAAAATAACAGTATTGCAGATCAGCCGTAAAGTTCATCACCATCAGGATGTTTTAAAAGCTGATTCTATAACCAATAATATTTAAAATGGCATATCACCTATGAATCAAAACAATGATAAAAGCTCCAGGTTAAGAAAAAAAGCTGAAAAAATTTTAGCGCAAAGGGGAATAGACAACCCGGATCTGTATAAAAAAGACCTGGAGTCTCTGGTTCAAGAACTTAGCATACACCAAATCGAACTGGAGCAACAAAATGAGGAGTTAAAAAGAACACAAAATGAATTGGAAATCTCCCGTGATCAATATTCTGATCTTTTTAACAACGCTCCTATCGGCTATTTTATCATACAAAATGATTATAAAATCTTACACGTGAACCAGACGGGAGCTCAATTAATTAACAGGCAACCAAAAGATCTTGAAGGAACACCTATAACACATTATATCCAGCCGGATTACCAGGATACTTTTTATTTTCACCTAAAAAACGTGCTTGGTCCGGGTCAACCCAACTCATGCGAGCTCCAATTGAGAAAAAACAACAGCGAAACGATATATGTCAATGTAGAAAGCCTTCCTGTAAACGAGCCCGAAACAAATCATGCCCATCATACCATACGGGCAGCTATTCGGGACATAACCGATAAAAAAGAAAAAGAAAAGGTCATTCAGCAAAGTGAAACAAAATACAGAACGATATTTGATCATTCAGCGGAAGGATTTTTAATATTAAAAGATACCATACAGGATTGCAATAGGCAGGCTGCATGGCTCTTTGGTTATAAAAAAACAGAACTTATCGGTAAGCATCCGGTCAGGGATTTATCACCGGAAAAACAGCCTGACGGGAGCCTCTCTGCTGAACTGGGGAAAAAATACTTGGAAGAAGCATTAAAAGGGATCAATCAACATTTCTACTGGAAACATGTAACCCGGAAGGGTAGACCCATTGACACGGATATTACCCTCAGCGCATTTGAGGCGGAAGACGGGAAATACCTGATAGCTATTGTTCACGACATCTCCGAACAGGTAGAACATCAAAGACAAGTAAAAGAAAAAAATGAAGAGATCGCAACGCAAAATGAGGAATACCTGACCCTCAATGAAGAATTAAATGAAATAAACAGCAGGCTGAAAAAAACCATAGAAGATTTAGAGGCCAGCGAAGACAAGTTTAAGAATTATATAGAATCATCACCCACTTCAGTGATCCTTACGGATAAAGCAGGTACCATACAATATACCAACAAGGCAGCCCAAAAATTATTGGGTTTTCAGGAAGCCTATCTGAGAAATAAATCTATAAAAGATGTGCAAGGCGATATACCTGAAAAAGCCCATCCTTCACCCTTTGATGATTTGGTCAGGCATAAAAAGATTTACGATCAGGAAGCAATTCTACTGGACAAATCCGGAAACCCGAAAAATGTTATCGTCAATGCCATTCGCCTTTCAGAAAACCGTTATTTGAGTTTTCTTACGGATATAACAGAACGAAAAATAGCTAAAAACAAACTAAAAGAAGCCAACGACATCATCAATAAAAGTCCGGCCGTTGCCTTTGTATGGAAAAATGAGCCCAACTGGCCTGTAGA
>CAYYLT010000036.1:0-16719 GCA_964472385.1 uncultured Bacteroidales bacterium | reverse complement strand
AGCTGGAAGATGCGTTCTTTATCTGCATAAACTTTTATGGGTTTATCGTATTTGGCATCGAACCTCAATTGAGTTGGCTTTTCTTTGGTTTTTAGTTCCTGGGTCTCGAATACATCTTTCATAAGTGCCACAATGTCGAAGGATTCATAGTTGAGTGTCATTTCTCCGGATTCCAGTTTGGAGATTGCTTCCAGGTCTTCGACGATTGAGATCATCCGGTTGATACTTTTTTCAGCTTTTTTGAGGTATTTCCTGTTGATATGGGCATCATCCATGGCTCCGTCGAGTAAGGTCAGTACATAACCCTGAATGGTAAAGATGGGCGTTTTGAGTTCATGCGAAACATTGCCCAAAAATTCTTTTCTGTATTTGGCCATCTGTTTGAGTTGGGCTATTTCACGGGTTTTATGCCTGGCCCAGCTTATGACCTCATCATTGACTTCCCGGATGATATTCCGTTCCTCAAGATCCCGCTTCAAATCCTTTTCCGGGATATTTTTCTGGTGAATGGTCTTGTAAATGGGATTGATCTTTTCGAAAATGAAGCTGTTCAGCATATGGTATACCACGATGTAAACAGAAATGAAAATAAACAGAACCCCAAAGATCACATGGAGCAGGCCATCGGTTTTATCGGAAAAAAGCAGCAGAAGCAATACCACAGTAGAAATAAAGGCGGAGATCATGGAAATATTTACGGCCATTTGTCTGGGAGAAGAAGTTCTCATAATACAGGTAAATTGTTTGATGTCTAACCGTAAAAACGGAAACGTTGTTGTTTTATGATGCTGATATTTCTACGCTGAATACCGTTTATGCTTTACCCAACTGCTGTTTAACAATTTTTGCCACATACTTGCCAATCACATCAAATTCCAGATTCACAATGGTACCGGTTTGCATTTGTTGGAAGTTGGTGCTTTCGTAGGTGTAAGGTATAACGGCTACTTCAAAGGAGTTGTCTTGAGAATTTACTACCGTCATGCTTACCCCGTTGATGGAGATAGATCCTTTTTCAATGGTTATGTAATCCTCCTGTGCTGGCTGGTATTCAAACCGGAAGTACCAGCTACCCTCGGCTTCCCTGACTTCAGCACATTGGGCTGTTTGATCAACATGGCCCTGTACAATATGACCATCCAGAAAGCTGTCGGATTTGACACTCCGTTCCAGGTTGACCTTGTCGCCAATATGCAAATTGCCCAGATTGGACTTGTCCAATGTTTCTTTCACTGCAGTTACTGTAAAATGTTCCCTGTCAGGATCAACCTTCACTACGGTCAGGCATACCCCGTTATGCGATACGCTCTGGTCTATATTTAGCTGATCAGCAAATGAACAGTGCATGGTGATGTGAAGGTTCCCTTTTTCTTTTTCTAAATCGACTACAGGTGCAGCTTCTTCAATGATTCCCGAGAACATAAGTTACTTTTTAAAATGGATGAATAGGTCTTTATAATCCGATTAATGCATGTATTATCAGTATTTTGAAAGAATAATCATGCTGCATTTTTCTTTTGCGAATTTAGAAATTATTTGTTGTTTATTGAGAAATAATATTGCATATTTGGCAAGAACCTTAAAATTTAAGGTTCTTACAAGGTTTTCGTCATTTAAACATTTTATATACAATGGTATTTCTTACCGGTGCAACAGGTTTTATAGGGGCCCATTTGCTTTATCATCTGGTCAATCAGGGTTATGATGTGATAGCCCTGAAAAGACCTTTGAGTGATTTAACTTATGTAAAACGGGTTTTTAGCTTTTATGCTTTTGATCCTGAGCTAATTTTCAACAGGGTTCATTGGCGGACCGGTAATATACTGGATTATGAAAATCTGTTGGAGATAAGCAGGGATGCCGATGAGATCTACCATCTTTCAGCCTTGGTATCTTTTCTTCCCGGGGACAGGCATAAATTGTTGCAAACCAATATCCAGGGAACTGCTCATGTGATCAATGCGGCGCTTGAACATGGGACTCGAAAGCTGGCCTATATAAGCTCTGTAGCTGCTCTGGATCCGGTGAGGGAGCATCAGGTGATCACCGAGCAGGATTTTGGCAATCTGCCCCAACGATATACCAATTATGGCGAAAGCAAATTTCAATCTGAACTCGAGGTTTGGAGAGGAGTTGAAGAAGGATTGAATGCTGTGGTTATCAATCCGTCGGTCGTTCTGGGGCCTTTTATGCCTTTAAAAGGACCCGGTGCCCTCCTGAAAGTTATTCAAAAGGGCATAAGCTATTATCCCCGCGGAATGACCGGATTTGTTGATGTGCGCGATGTTTGTCATGTCTTGCTGCGGTTGATGCAGGAAAATATCATCAATGAACGGTTTATTGTTTCAGAAGACAATCATACCTATAAAGATCTTTTTCAGATGATTGCCGAAAAGATGGATAGCAAAATACCGCACCGGGAGCTCAACCCTTTTATCACCAATATGGCCTGGCGTGTAGAACGCCTGAGAAGTTTTCTTCTACATCAAAATCCATTGATAACAAAAGAATTGCATCAGTCAGCCCATCAGAAAGTCCGTTTCTCCAATGAAAAAATACGTAAAACGCTGGGTTATCAGTTTATTCCATTGCAACGAAGTATTGAAGACACCCTTGTATGCATGAATAATACAGGTCAAAAATAACTTAACACATCCAATGTACATTACAGGCGGACATCAAACAATAAAATAACATAGACCTGCGAGTTATATGGTAACAATTGCTGTCATGATCAAATTGAACCGTTATGGGAAAGAAGAAAAAGAATCGATCAAAGGCCAAGATGAAGAAAAGATTGAAGGAAGATATACTGGAATTTTTTCATCGCAATCCGCAAAAGTCCTACAATTACAAGCAGATATCCAGCAGTTTGAATATCCGGAATCATCAGGAGCGTAAGCTGGTAATGGATATGCTGGCAGATCTGGAACGAACGGATTTTTTGAAAGAGATCGGCAAAGGTAAATATCAGGTTAAGCTCAAAACCAGCTTATTGGAGGGTAAGATTGAATTCACCTCTGAAGGAGTAGGATATTTGACTGGTGCAGGTATAAAGGAAGAGGTATATATTTGGGGCAAGAATCTGCGCCATGCTTTACCGGGAGATCTGGTTCGCGTCAGGCTATACGCACATCATAGGAATAAAGCACTGGAAGGGGAGGTTATAGAAATTCTGAAAAGATCTAAAACCAGGTTTGTGGGTACGGTATCGCTATCTGCGAATTTTGGCTTTTTGGTTACAGCCAGCAGAAAGGTATCCTATGATATCTTTATTCCCCTGGAACGACTGAATGGTGCCCAGAACGGACAAAAGGCCGTAGCCCGAATTACCGACTGGCCGGAAAAGGTTAACAATCCTTTTGGGGAGATCGTGGAGGTATTGGGTGATCCTGGAGACAATGAGGTAGAGATGCATGCCATACTGGCGGAATTCGACCTGCCGGATACTTTTCCCAGAAACGTGGAACAAGCTGCCGCTGAAATTCCGGAAGCAATGCATGAGGAGGAATATCGCACCCGAAGAGATTTTCGTGAAATACCTACCTTTACCATCGACCCGGAAGACGCCAAAGATTTTGATGATGCTTTGTCTGTAAAACATTTGAAAAGCGGAATGTGGGAAGTTGGTATTCATATTGCCGATGTATCCCATTATGTAAAACCCAATACCCTGCTTGATCAGGAAGCTTTTGACCGTGGAACATCGGTATACCTTGTAGATAGAGTAGTACCCATGTTACCGGAAAAACTGTCCAATCACGTATGTTCTCTTCGTCCGGATGAAGAAAAGCTTTGTTTTTCTGCCGTCTTTCAACTGGATGACAAAGCCCACATCCATGACCAGTGGTTTGGCAAGACCATCATCAAATCCGACAGGCGTTTCAACTACCAGGAAGCCCAGGATATTATCGATCAGCAAAAGGGGGCGTTTAGCCGGGAATTGCTTAAGCTGAATGAATTTGCCCATATTCTTAGATATCAGCGGTTTAAGCAAGGTTCTATTGCTTTTGAGCGGGTAGAGGTAAAATTTTTGCTTGATGAAATTGGATCGCCAACTGACGTGTATTTTAAGGAGCATGGAGAATCCAATGAGCTGATTGAGGAATTTATGCTTCTGGCCAACAGAAAAGTTGCGGAATACATTGGTAACGTTTCGGAGCATCAGAAACCCAAAACATTTGTATACCGGGTTCATGATAAACCGGATAAGGAGAAATTGGAAACTTTTGCGGATTTTGTGCAAAAATTCGGTTATTCAATCAATATGAAGGATAATAAAGCCATCACCCGTTCTATCAATGTCTTGCTTGAGGAAGTAGAAGGCAGAAAGGAACAAAACGTGGTGGAAACACTGGCTATACGAAGTATGGCCAAAGCCGAATATTCAACGAAGAATATAGGCCATTATGGACTGGCATTTGATTATTATACCCATTTTACCTCACCCATCAGAAGATATCCCGATATGATGGTGCACAGGTTATTGGCGCGCTACCTGGAAGGAGGCAGGTCTGCCAATCAAAAAAAATACGCGGATATGTGTGAACATGCTTCCAACATGGAGAAAATGGCCGAGAATGCAGAAAGGGCGTCCATCAAATATAAACAGGTTGAATACCTGAAAGACAGGCTGGGGGAAGCATTCGAAGGTATTATCTCAGGCGTAATGGAATGGGGTATTTTTGTGGAACTGAATGACTCGAAATGTGAGGGACTCGTGCATATCAGGGATCTGGATGATGATTTTTATATATACGATGAGCGAAATTATAGTATTTTCGGGCAAAATACGGGGAAAAGATATCAACTGGGCGATCCGGTAAAGGTACAACTGATCCGCACCGATCTGGAAAAAAAGCAGATTGATTTTCTCATGTTGGAAAAAAAATGACGAATTTTGAGGGTAAGCGGTATTTTTTAGGTATATTCGGTATAGAAATATGTCAATGGGTTCTGTTCCATTTAATGCTGTAATACAGGGAAAACAACAGGGCGTTGTTGTATTGACCGCGGTCGAGCCAGTAATACTGATCTCCCGGATGAGGTCTTACAGGTAAGAGGGAATAATTGAACCGGATATGGCCAATCAGATCTTTTGTGAGGTGATAGTTGAGGCCTATGAGGCCGGAGAGTTCAAACTGGTCAAAAGCCGGATCCGCTTCAATAAATCCATAACCATCTAAATCTTCCAGGGAGGTAAATAAATAAGAACCGGCAATACCGGCTTCTCCGGTTAATCTATCCATCAAGGAAGTTTTAACCAGAATGGGAGCCTGCAGGTAGTTGAGACAGGCATGATAATATTGCTTGCTATTCAGCTCCTGTTCGGATATTTTGCTGCCTTTTTGTATGAATTCCAGCTCGAGTTGCAGTATAAGGTTACCGGAAACCGGTGTGTTGACCCAACCACCACCCCGGATTCCCGGTTTATTGTAACCGCCCAGATTATCCCCGTCAATTTGGGTTACTGCAAACCCCAGCATGACCCCGCCCTCAAAGCGCTGTCCTCGAGCATACAATACCAGGCACATAACCACAATGAGCATGAAAACCTTTTTCATTTTTTTTTAATATAAGAGTGATAAGCTGATAATGATCGGCAGCGCATCAAAGGTTTTGTTTTTCATGCTGCTGCAGCCATTTCCATTCAGCATGTTAAATGGAAAGCACCCATCACATTTTTACCCTGGTGGTAAAGCTTGTTAAATATCTGAACAGCCTTTCCGGTTTTTTTATGCTGCAGGGATATGTTGTTTTTGTGCAAATAATCTGACACCTCGTTGCTGATGCTCAACATCCCAAATTGCCCTTTGCCTACGACCAGTATTTCGGGTTCATGGTTTTCCAGCACCTCCTTGATGTCTTCCAGCTCCAGGTGATGACCGTTTTTGCGCCACCAATTCGATAGGATCTTATCCTTCGTAATGATAAGATCCTCATGATAGGTTTCCCCGTTAATCACCATCTTTCCAAAACCATATTCTTGAATCATAATATATTGCTTTTGAATCAGGGGGTAAAATACAAAAAATTTATCGGACTACCAACCCTGCTATTGGAATCTGTATCCCCAAACAGTTACTTTTCCATTGTTACACTGACACAATTCATTTTGCCGCCTACAGGTGGATTCATCTTGGATACCTTAATGGTGGCCTTATCTATTGTATCAAAACGATCATAAAGTGCATTCAGTATTCGCCCGGCTATATGTTCCAGCAAATGGGATTTTTTGTTCATTTCTTTTTTGATGGTCTCATAGGCCGTTTGATAATTGAGGGCATCCTTTAGATGATCACTGTTTGCAGGTTTTTTTATGGATGTATGCAGGGTAAGGTTCACCAAAAATCGGTTGCCTACGATCTGCTCTTCCTTAAAATGGCCATGGAAGGCGTAAAACTCCATATCTTCAAGCTGTATCAGTCCCATATCGTTAAATTTATGCAAGATTTATCCAACTGCAATCGGTTAATTCAATAAAATCAAATATTTTTGTAGGGTTGTGTACAAATATAACATTCTTTTTTACTGATCTGACATGTTATTGCATAACGGGAATCATTCATAAAAAAACCGATAAGGTATGGCAAATAGTGATAATAACGGGGAAGAGAGAAAAAGATCATTGAATTTCATTGAACAGATTATTGAGGATGATATCCGTAACAATAAAAACGGCGGGCGGGTGCATACCCGTTTCCCCCCAGAGCCGAACGGATATTTGCATATTGGTCATGCCAAGTCTATTTGTCTGAATTTTGGTTTGTCTGAGGACTACGGAGGCAAGACCAATCTGCGCTTTGATGATACCAATCCATTAAAGGAGGAGCAAAAATATATTGACTCGATCAAAGAGGATATTTCATGGTTGGGTTTTGACTGGGAAGACCGGGAATATTATGCCTCTGACTATTTTGACAAGCTGTATGAATTTGCTGAAAAGTTGATCATGAAGGGGAAAGCCTTTGTTTGTGAGCTATCGCCGGAGGAGATCAAAAATTCACGGGGTACACCGACCAAGGCGGGAATGGAAAGCCCGCATCGTTACCGGCCGGTAGAGGAGAGCTTGGATCTTTTCAGAAGGATGAAAGCCGGTGAGTTTCCGGAGGGCAAATATCAGCTTCGGGCCAAAATCGACATGGCTTCCCCCAATATGCATCTAAGGGATCCGGTATTGTACCGTATCAGGCATGTTGCACACCCCAGAACAGGCAGTGCCTGGTGTATTTATCCCATGTATGATATGGCACACGGACAAAGTGATTATATTGAAGGCATCACCCACAGCTTATGCTCGATGGAATTTGAGGTACACCGGCCACTCTACGATTGGCTGCTGGACCATATAGCTGAAGGTGATTATCGCCCGCGACAGATCGAATTTGCCCGGCTTAATTTGGGATTCACCGTTATGAGCAAGCGTAAGCTGCTTCAGTTGGTTGAAGACGGTACCGTAGATGCCTGGGATGACCCCAGGATGCCCACCATAAGCGGGTTGCGACGAAGGGGCTTCACCCCTGGTTCCATACGGAATTTTTCCGATAAAGTGGGTATAGCCAAAAGGGAAAATATTATTGATATGGCCCTTTTAGAGAGCAGCGTACGCGAAGACCTTAACAAAAAAGCGCAACGCATTATGGGTGTACTGGATCCGGTGAAGGTTGTCATTACCAATTATCCCGCAGACCAGGAAGAAGAGCTCGAAGCCGTGAACAATCCTGAAGATGAAAGTAAGGGAAAGCGAATCGTACCTTTCTCCCGCGAAATATATATCGAACGCGATGATTTCATGGAAGATCCGCCGAAAAAATTCTTTCGTCTGGCTCCCGGACGGGAAGTAAGGTTGCGTTATGCATATTTTATTCAATGTGAGGGGGTCGTTAAAAATGAAGCGGGAGAGATCACGGAGATCAGATGCACCTATGACCCTGCATCCAAGGGTGGCCAATCTCCTGATGGCAGAAAAGTGAAAGGTACCCTTCACTGGGTATCGTCAAAACATGCTGTACCGGTTGAAGTGCGGCAATATGACCGGTTGTTTATGACCGAAGATCCCGACAAGGTGGAAGAAGAAGGAAAGGATTTCCGTGCTAACCTGAATCCTGATTCCCTGACTGTTCAGGATTTCCGTGCTAACCTGAATCCTGATTCCCTGACTGTTCTGGAAAGCTGTATGGTGGAGCCTTTTATAAAAGCAGCCCGACCGGAAGATAAATTCCAGTTCGAACGCAAAGGCTATTTTTGTGTTGATCGTTACTGCCAGCCCGATGAAAAACTGGTTTTCAACCGGACGGTAACCCTGAAGGACACGTGGGCCAAGATTTCCAAAAAGTCATGAGTTTTGATAGGGCTTCTATGAAATAAAAGGAAATCCTGAACCATTAGGCGCACTGTGTTTTTATATGTCGCACGGTGCCGGTAAACCGGCCCGAGTTTTTTATCTTATTGGATAAAAAAAACCTGGTGTTTCCTTTTTGAGACCTTGGGTGTGCTTGCGTGGTTCAATATTGAAGGTTTAGCCACAGGGGATCTCAAAGGCAGGGGCTAAAGGGACGTACGGCATATTGCAGGCCTATGGGCAAAACGTCTGCCTTTAAAATGGTTTGTTCTCAGAAGATAAACTGACAGGTATCCTCCTGGTAAACATTATTCCGGGTGGTTTTTGGCACAAGAATAAGTTTTCCTGCAGCATAGATTAGTTAGGACTGATTTCCTTCACTGCCCGGTCGATCCTTGATAAAGTTTCTTCCCTGCCGATCATCTCCGCAATTTTGTCAACGTCTGGTCCCATGCCTTTTCCAACAAGAGAAATGCGCAAGGGTAGCATGACCTGACCCATGCCAACCTTTTTTTCTTCAATGAGCTGTTTGACAGCATTTTTTATTTTTTCAGCCTGCCATTCGTCCAATTTTTGCAATTTTTCCTTCAGCTCTTTCATCAGATCAGTGGTATGTTCCTTCCATTTCTTTTTGACCATTTTCTGATCGTATTCTTCCGGTGGCCGGAAGAAAAAACAGGACTGGTCCCAAAGCTCACGGATGAGGTAGACCCGTTCTTTCACCAGGCTGCAAACATCCCTGACATATTCATGGGGTGGATGATAACGCTTTTCTTTCAATAACGGCATAAATAGTTCGGCCAGCTCGTCATCCGATTTTTCCATTAAATACTGATGGTTAAACCATCTGGCTTTTTCAGGATCGAATTTGGCTCCGGCTTTACCTACCTTTTCCAGATCAAAGGATTGGATAAGCTCATCAAGGGTATAAAGTTCACGGTCTGTTCCGGGGTTCCATCCCAGGAAAGCCAGTATATTGACAAATGCTTCCGGCAGGTAGCCCGCTTCCTTATAACCTTTGAATACCTCATGGGTTTCCGGGTCTTTCCATTTCAACGGAAATACGGGAAAACCGTGTTTTTCACCGTCACGTTTACTCAGTTTGCCTTTACCGTTGGGTTTCAGGATGAGAGGAAGATGGGCAAACACTGGTAATTCATCTTTCCAGCCCAGCGCTTCATATAAAAGAAAGTGAAGCGGGAGGGAAGGCAACCATTCTTCACCCCGGATCACATGGCTGATATTCATTTCATGATCATCCACTACGTTGGCCAGATGGTAGGTGGGCATGCCATCGGATTTGAACAATATTTTGTCATCGAGCTGGTTGGTATTGACTTCCACTTCTCCCCTTATCAGGTCGTTGACAACTATGTGCTGATCTTCCGGTATTCTGAAGCGAATGACATAAGGTTCACCTTTATCGATGCGGGATTTTACTTCTTCTTCAGACAAGGTAAGCGAATTTTTCATTTCTTCCCTTGTTCCTGCATTGTACTGCTGGATGTCGCTTTTTTGCTCCTTCAGCCTTTCTCTCATGGCATCCAGCTCTTCAGTGGTGTCAAAGGCGTAATAGGCTGATCCTTCCTGCACCATCTTTTTCGCATAGTCCCTGTAGAGCCGGTGACGTTCTGACTGGCGGTATGGGCCATAATCTCCGCCTTTTTCCACGCCTTCGTCGAAATCCAGGCCACACCATTTCAGGGAATCGATGATGTATTTTTCAGCCCCGTCAATATAACGGGCGCGATCGGTATCTTCAATTCTGAGAATGAAGGTGCCGTTGTTTTTTCTTGCAAAAAGGTGATTGTAAAGCGCTGTTCTTACGCCCCCAAGATGAAGCGGTCCTGTGGGACTCGGGGCAAAACGAACCCTGATGCCTGATTGAGCCATATTGTTTCATTTATGATTCTGTACGCAAATATAGACATTTGAAAAGAAGAAAAATACAAATGAAACCCGCATGCAGGTCACTTCGCAACAAGAACATGGGTAACATGCGGGTTCCATGGCGAGTGAAAAAAACAGGTTTTGTATTTGTATTATTTTGAAGCACAGAACGCAAATTATACGTTATACGGATCTATTCTTTATAATGCTTCAGCACCTCCAGTACATAGTCTATATCCTTTTGGGTATGGCTGGCATTGATCTGAAAGCGGATCTCCTCGTCGCCTGATGGTACAACCGGGTAGGTCAGTCCGGTTGCCAGGATGCCGCTATTAAACAGATAAGCCACCATATTTTTGGTTTTTTGGGTATCCCGTATCATGAGCGGGACTACCGGATGCTCACCTGGAATGGTTTCAAAACCGGCCTCTTGCAATCCTTTTTCAAACCTTTTGGTCATGGCTTTAAGGTGATTCAACAGGTTTGTCCCTTCATCCGAGTCCAGGATATCAAGGGCTTTTTTGGCTGCTTCAGCTTCTGAAACCGTTATGGGGTTGGAATAGACATAGGTTGGCGCTTTTTCCCGTAGGTAAGCGATCACCTCTGAAGCGGAAACGACATAACCGCCATTGACGCCAAAGGCTTTGCCGAGGGTGCCGATAAGGATGTCTACGCGGGTGTAGCAGTATTCCTCGACACCTCTGCCGGTGGGTCCAAATGCACCTACCCCGTGCGAATCATCTACAACAGAAATAACACCTTCTTCGAAATGGCCATTGAATGTTTCGCATAATTTTACCAGCTCATCCAGGGGTGCATGGTCGCCACGCATGCTAAATATACCATCGCTTATCACCAGCACCCGGCTTGCTTTGCCAATGCTTCTTTCAAGTGCCTTTTCCAGTTGCTCCATGTTGTTGTGGGCATAGATCTCTTTGCCGGCAGGTTTGCCCAGACGTATGGCATTGATGATGCAGTTGTGGTTTAGCTCGTCGCTAATCAGCATGGTGTTTTGGGTTGTCAGGGGATAGATTACCCCCAGGGTGGTGGCGTAAGCCGAACTGAAGATCATCCCTTCCTCACGGTCATGGAAAGAAGCCAAACGCTTTTCCAGTTCCATGTGAGCTTGGTAGGTGCCGTTGATGAAACGCACAGCCCCGGGGCCGACACCAAAATTTTGTGCTCCTTTTTCTTCTGCTTTTATCATGTCCTCACGGAGTGACAAGCCCAGATAAGCATTGGCATTCATACGGAGGAATTCTTGATGGTTTTGCCCTTCGAGCAAAAATCGCGGTCCCTTGCCATCTTTTGGTCGGATGATGCCGGTAATGGCTTTTTCCTTTCCTTTAGCCCGGCCTGTCTCTTCAAGCTTTTTAATGTTGTCGGAAAGTGCAGTTTTGAGCTGATTTAGTGACATAATACCCTCCTTTTGTCAATGGTCATATACCGCTCGTGTTCAGGTAAGTTCTAATAAGGATGGTAAATTTATGAAAAATCTTTTTAACCTGTATGATTTATGCGTCAAGTTTTGGTTAGCTGCCAGGCGCCGAAAGCCAACGATGTAATCGCCTGCTTTGAGGCTTTCGCAACGTAGCAGCGGTTCAAAAAGTGAGGTAGGCGTATAGATGCATGAAAATAAAACTCACTGAATTGTTTACGCAAAGCGATAATATTCTTATATTTACAAAGGTCAATTCGTTTTTTGTCAATACAACAGGTTAAAGCATTGTCCGGATAACCTGTTAAAAATCACATTTCAGAAACAAGTTTTGTATTATATTAGCGGATAATAAAACGGAAAGCAAAAGATCCAAGTCATGAAGAAGATATTGATCATCGGAGCAGCCGGTCAGATAGGTACTGATTTAACGTTGGAGCTGAGGAGTCGTTTTGGTTCGGGTCAGGTTGTGGCATCGGATATCCGGCCGGGCACTTACGAAGTAATGGAGGGAGGACCTTTTGAGGAGCTGGATGCCTTAGATAAGGCAAGACTGGAGCAATTACTGGATGAATATGCGATCACAGATATTTATCATCTTGCAGCAATGCTCTCAGGCAAAGCCGAAAATAATCCACAGTGGGCCTGGGATTTGAACATGGGCAGTTTGTTCAATGTTTTGGATGTGGCCAGGGAGAAAGGTATTTCCCGTATATTCTGGCCCAGTTCAATGGGTGTTTTTGGTTGCAGCACCCCCAAGTGGGATACTCCGCAGGTTACCGTAATGGAACCTACCTCGGTTTATGGTATCAGCAAGCTGGCCGGGGAACGATGGGTAGAATACTATCACAACCATTATGGCATGGATATCCGTAGTTTGCGGTATCCCGGCTTAATCAGCTATAAAGCCAAAGCTGGTGGCGGAACAACGGATTATGCCGTGGAGATTTTTTATCACGCATTGGAATATGGTCATTATGAATGTTTTTTATCAGAGGATGTCATATTGCCCATGATGTTCATGGAAGATGCTGTGAATGCTACCATTAAGCTAATGGACGCTCCTCAGAGCTGCATAAAGGTACGATCCAGTTATAATCTGGGGGGTATTAGTTTTAGCCCGGGCGAGCTGGTAGCCGAGATCCGCAAGTATATACCCGAGCTGGAGGTCAGTTATAACCCTGATTTTCATCAGGAAATTGCTGAATCCTGGCCGAACCGGATCAGCGATCTTGCCGCACGAAATGACTGGGAATGGAAACATGAATATGATCTTCCACGGATGACCCGGATCATGGTGGAGAAAATCCGGGAGAAAGTGGAAAACAATAGCTGAATGCAAAAAAGCTGCTATTTCTCAAGATAGCAGCTTTTTTTTCATTCAGCTTAATATAAGATTATCCACATTTAGAGTAACCGCAGTTCTGGCATATCAGGCACCCTTCCTGGTAAACCAATTCTTCCGAACCACAACTGTTGCATTGGGTTCCTTTTCTGGCTTTGGTTCCATCGGGAATATATTTTTTCAGGGCTCTTTCCACACCTTTTTTCCAGGTGTTGATGGTTTCCGTATTCAGGCTCAGGGAAGATACCAGGTTGACCACATCGGGCAGGGGCATGCCATGCCTCAGAACTCCGGAGATCAGCTTGGCATAGTTCCAGAATTCTTTGTTGAACATATGGGATATACCCCCCAGGGTGTTCTCATAGCCAAATTTATCCGTGTACTTAAAGTCGTATCGGCTTTTGCCACTTTCGTTTTTTACCTTGATGATCTTTCCCCTGGTGACGGACTTGGGGATGGGAAGCACTTCCTCATCAGCCAGTCCGGTGAATATTTCGTAGGGTCTGCCATCTTTTATTCCGACAAAGGCAATCCAGTCTTCATTTTCATTTTTAAATCGAATGATCTCAGCATCCAGTTCTTTGGGACGTTTGATGGATTCTTGCTCCTGCTTTTTGCTTTTGTTGGCGATCAACACACCGGAGCGGGAGCCTTCCCTGTAAACGGTAATGCCTTTGCATCCGCTTTCCCAACCGGTAATATAGAGTTTGCCTACCATATCCTCCGGGGTATTTTCCGGGAGGTTAATGGTTACACTGATGGAATGATCTACCCATTGCTGAACACGGCCCTGCATCTTCACTTTGCTGACCCAGTCTACATCTGAAGAGGTAGCTTTATAATAGGGCGATTTTGCTACCAGGGCTTCGAGCTGATCATCATCGTATTGCTTGACTTCTGCAGGATCATAACCTTGTATTTCAAGCCAGTCGATGAATTTGTGATGGAACACATTATATTCTTCCCATGAATCACCTACATCATCAATATATTTTACATTCGACTTGGTATCGCTGGGATTTACCTTTCTGCGGCGTTTGTAAACAGGCCTAAAAACAGGTTCTATACCTGATGAGGTCTGGGTCATCAGGCTGGTAGTTCCTGTAGGGGCGATGGTCAGGAGAGAGATGTTTCTCCGGCCATGCTGAGTCATATCCTGGTATAACTGTTCATCTTCATGCTTTATCCGGTTAATGAGCGGATTGTTTTTTTCTTTTTCTGCTTCGTATATTTCGAAGGCACCGCGTTCTTTTGCCAGTTCCACAGAAGACCGGTATGCTTCAAGGGCAATGGTTTTGTGTATCTCTTCGGAAAAGTCAATGGCATTTTCACTTCCGTAGGTTAATCCCAGTGCAGCAAGCATATCCCCTTCGGCAGTGATGCCTACACCGGTTCTTCTTCCTTCCATTGCTTTTGTTCTGATATTTTGCCATAGGTTATACTCCACACGTTTGATCTCGAAATCTTCCGGGTCGTTTTCAATCTTTTTGGTGATGGCATCAATTTTTTCCACCTCGATATCGATGATATCATCCATGATGCGCTGGGCATAGTGAATATGATGCTTAAATTTTGAAAAATTGAATTTGGCTTTATCGGTAAAAGGTTGCTGGACGTAACTAAAAAGGTTTATGGCCAGCAACCGGCAACTGTCATATGAGCAAAGGGGAATTTCCCCACAGGGGTTGGTGGAAAGGGTTTGAAAGCTTTTATCTGCGTAGGAATCCGCAACGGATTCATTGATGATGGTATCCCAGAAAAGCATACCGGGTTCAGCCGAACGCCATGCATTATGGATGATTTTTTGCCACAGTTTACGGGCATCGATGGTTTGTTTAAAATCGGGGCTTTTGGCGTCAATCGGGAATTGCTGGACATAGGGTTTGTTATTGATCACGGCCTCCATAAATTCATTATCGATCTTAACAGAGACGTTTGCTCCGGTAACTTTTCCAGTTTCCAGTTTGGCATCGATGAATGACTCTGCATCGGGGTGTTTGATTGATATGGTCAGCATGAGTGCACCACGTCTGCCATCCTGCGCAACTTCCCGTGTTGAGTTGGAGAATCTTTCCATGAAGGGCACCACGCCGGTGGAGGTTAAAGCACTGTTCATAACAGGTGTTCCTGCCGGGCGGATGTGTGACAGATCATGGCCTACACCGCCCCTTCGTTTCATAAGCTGAACCTGCTCCTGATCTGTTTTCATAATACCCCCATAGGAATCGGCTTCTTGCTTGTTACCAATAACAAAACAATTGGATAACGAAGCTATCTGATACGGATTGCCTATACCAGCCATCGGGCCGCCCTGGGGAACGATGTATTTGAAGCCCTTTAACAGCTCATAGATGGTATCCTCTTCCAGGGGGTTGGAATAATAAGATTCAATCCTGGCAATTTCCTTTGCCAGCCGGCGGTGCATGTCATCCGGTTTTTTTTCAAAAAGATTTCCGTAAGAATCTTTGAGGGCATATTTATTTGCCCATACGCGCGCCGCCAGCTCATCCCCGTTAAAATACTCGAGTGAACTCCTGTAGGCCTCATCAAAAGTATACGTCTGCTTTCTTTGATTCGCAGGTGCTGTGTCTTTAATGTCCTTTTCCGTTGCTTTTCCTTTTATGTACATAATTACTCATATTTTTAACGTGTATATGCTTTTTTTAGTGTATCGCTAGCCTACGCAAGGTATGAATTGAATGCTTATGTTCAAATAGTTGTTCGCCTGTTTTATTAACAATTATTTAACCATAATTTAAGGCCTGATTTTTATTTGTTTATCTTAATAACCCGGTGAAATGAATGGCATGTTGTTTTGTTCAAACGTATTTTTCAACAATTTTCTCGCTTTATTTGAGTAAATAACTCATTATAAGTTATTAAGATTAAAGATTCTATGGTATAATTCATCCATGTTCAAAAGATATCCCTTTACAATCAGCCTGGCTTTTTGATAATAGCCTTCCCTTTCATTCAGTTTGTCAATAATATATTGAAATAGCTCCCGGTCATCTTTTTTGCTGCTGATCAGCGGTCGCTTTTCTCGCTGGGATTTCAATCTTGAAAAGAGCTGTTCGGGAGTAAGCTGCAAATAAACTGTCAGACCCGTTTGGTTCATAAATTCCATATTGTCGAAAAAGCATGGGGTACCTCCGCCCGTGGATATGATGTATGATTTGTCTTCCGGTATATTTCTGAGATATACGCTTTCCTTTTCCCGGAAATAGGCTTCACCCTTTTTTTCAAACAGGTTTTTGATCGTATCCTGTTCTTGCTGCTCGATATGGTCATCAAGGTCAAGATATTCACAGGACAGCCTTGTGGCCAGTTTCTCTCCTGCTGTGGTCTTCCCGCTACCCATAAAACCGATCAAATAGATTATCATCTGTCTAAAAGCTGATTAAAGTTCTGCAACATATATCTTTTATGAAACCTGCATGCAGCAACCTTCACAACAAGGCAATGTATAAAGCATGCAGGTTCCACAATGATTGAGCACATCATATTTATTTTAAGATTTAACCTGTATTATTCATAAAACATGAAAAAATGTTTATAAACAAAAGAATATTAGTGCTTTAGTTATTATACGCCATTTTTTTTATTTTTATGCATTTTTTCCGAGTGCGCCAATTTTTGGGCATCTGCTACGTTGCAAAAGCCTCGAAGTAGGCGACTACGTCGTCGGCTTTCGACGCCTTGCAT
>CAYYLT010000035.1:0-16927 GCA_964472385.1 uncultured Bacteroidales bacterium | reverse complement strand
GACGGTCATGTACCCGGCAACCGTCACGATGGCTGCAGGTAGCGTAACAGATGCCGATAACACAGCACCGCCGGCCGCAGCTAAACACAACCCGACCGTTCGAAGGGTCTCGAAAAACTCAGGCGACTTGGCATTTAAGCGCTGCACTAACGTGAGTTTTTGAATTTTCCTTTTCATTTTTTATGGTGTATGATTTTCAAGATAGGAGATCCGTCGCTCCAAAAACTCCGATCGCTGCCGGATCAGTTCAATATTGCGCTTGAATTCTGTCTTAAGAATACTCCTTGTTGCCTTAACCTCCGAAAAATCTCTCTCAACCCGATTGAAATCTGAATGCAGCTGCCTGATAAAATAGGCAACCACGCCCCACAGAAGCGTTATCAGACTGTAAAAGAAAAATTCCGGGCTGACAATTGCTTCCATGGTTATTCTGTGATTACCTCAATCAATGCTAGGGCATTAAACTTGCCGTTTTTAAGCGGTTAACTCACCCCGTTGATCTGCTGGGAAAATTCGATGCCCAGCACCAGGAAAAGCGATCCGCTAACGTCTGCCGGTAATTGATTGACCAGCTCGATCAAGGGAGTGGCGGTCTGGTTCAACTCGATCTCGTCACGCTGGAAAACGGCAACCTGGTATTCGTCTTCCCCAAAATTTACCGCTGTCCCTGCAGATATCAGCTTCATGTGGGTAGCCCCTTCCGGAGAAGCTATCGCCGAAGCCGGGGTATAAGAAGGGATGCTCACCCTGAGTTCACCCGTCGGCCGTTCCGCGGATACTTCATAGGAAGTGTAAAAAGTAGAGGCAAGCTTCCCACCGAAGTTAAACTCAAAACCTTTTAACATCAGGAGGTCGCCTTCCTGAACTGTCCGCTGGCCAAGCTCGTCCACCCCATCCGTTTTGATCACTTTGAGCATTTACCGCGTCAGGCAACTCACAACACGGGGGTCAGCCGCGTTTTTAATGTAATGCCGGATGGAGGTTCTTAAAAGTCTGCCGGCAGCACCGGCCCTAACGCATTCCTGACCATTTTCCCTGGTCCGTCGAAACGCCGAATCATTCTGGATCCGTTCTCCATCCACGCCACCTTTGGTTCGTGCCAGGTGGCCATCTCTGGTTTTGTAGAAGGATATATCACCGATGGTTCCTCCCAGCTTGATAATAACTGTTTGTCGTGCCATGATACAAAAATTTATTGGTTAAAAATCATATTTAGACTATAATAGGATAAGATGGAAGAAGCTTGTTCCGCAAATAACCATACTTGCAGTATTTTGCCATTTATTCTGGAGAAGTGCAAAAAAGAAATCGTATATTTGTGATAGGTATCTGCACCGGGATAAAGTATGGATAAAGCATTAAAAAAAAACTGACCCGGATAGTGGCTTATCCAAAGGATGTCAGCAGAATAACCGGCAAAAGCGAAAGGTAGGGCGAAAGCTTCTCAGAACTATAAAAGAGGCAAATGACACGGAAAACCATCAATTTGTAAGCCTGGAGGAATTTTCTGATTACACAGGATTGCCGGTGGAGCTTATTAAGGAGTATTTGATAGATTAAAAAAAACAAAATATAAGGCAATATCATGACCAAGAAGTACTATATTGAAATTCGCTCTCCCAAAGAAATGATCGCTTATGAAAACGAAAATTAAAAAAGACTTTGATGCAGTAAAATTCATGCGTCAAAAACGTGATAAAATTAGCAAAGATATTGCTGATATAGACTATAAACAAATAAAAGAATATTTTGCCAGGAAGAAGGAAAGAATATTGCCTGGTATCCATGAAAAGAATAATAAAAAGTGACAGGAAAATTTTAGTTCCAAGTGTTATTTAATGCTCCTAATATGTGATGCATCATCCAAAATCCCCAACGGCTATGTAATTCTGCCATCTCTGCTAACTTATCCCGTATTATTTGCTCTTCCAGTTATAAAAGGTGGCCTAACTAATACCATGCTCACGGCAAATGTCCCTTACGCTCTGGCCGGTCTGTTGTTGCTTTAATATGCCAATAATTTGGCTTTCTGTAAATCTTGTCTTTTTCATTGTTCCAAAAATTTTAAAGTTAACACTTATTTTTAAGTGCTACTATTTTTGGGTTAGCTTTCAGTACTGGTAAAACTTGTTTTACAGCTTCCATATAAGTTGGTCATTTCTTGAAGGATTTAAAATTCCGTAAAAAGAAATAATTTTTAAGCTATCTTGTTATCTTTCACCTTTTTTTGAGCCAAAAAATATACCGGTATGCCGGCAACAAGAAACCCTGAGCCTACAAGTGCGCCGAATCCGGTAAAAGCAAGACTGGAATAAAGCATGTATAGGCAGACGATAATAAAAAGTATTGGTGTCAAAGGGTAGAGTGGAACTTTATATGGAAGCTTCTCGGAGCCATGACGGCGACGGAAGATCAATAAGGTTACCGTGGTAAGTAAAAGAAAAAACCAGAAAATCGGAGCCGTATAATCGACCATCGTGCTGATTGATTCTTTTGACCAGGCTCCAAGACCAACCAATAAGAGTGTAATGATACATTGAATGACCAATGCATTGGAAGGTGTATTTTTTTGGGTATTCCATTGACCCATAAAATTAAACAGTTTGAAATCCCTGCCTAACGCATAATTGGTTCTGGCACCCGTTATAATTGTTGCATTGGCGGTTGAAAGGGCAGCTAAAATAACAAAAAAAGATACAATCAATGAGCCTGTAGAACCGAAGATCTGGCCGGTAATATCAGCCCCTACCGTTTCTGAATTCTGAAGCGTTTCAAATCCAAGTACATGGAGGTAAGCCTTATTCACGAGAATATACAATCCGGTTATAAGACCAATTCCTAATACCAATATTTTAATGATGTTGCGCTTTACGTTGATAAGCTCACCTGAAAGATAGGCAGCTTCGTTCCATCCTCCATAGGTTAGAAGGACAAATATCATGGCTAAACCTGCTGAACCTTTGGTAAATATGGAACCACTGCTTTTTGTTGATGAGACACTAATCATATCAGCCGGCGAAGTAGTGATAAGTCCGGAAATTGCTATAAATACAAGTACAATTACTATGGCGAATGTGAATATCACCTGTGACTTTCCGGAATATCTTGTTCCCATGAGGTTTAAACCTGTAAGCAAAACAATGGTAAAACCTGCGTAAATAGCTGAACTGTATTGACCTAAATCAAAAACAAGGGAGGCATAGTCGCCTAAAACAAAAGCAATCAACGCGATTGATCCGGTCTGGATCACTATCATTCTACTCCATGATAAGAGAAAGCCGATTGCTGATCCAAAAGCCTGCGTAAGAAAATGGTATTCACCTCCTGCATCCGGTTTTGATGAAGCCAATTCGGCATAACAAAGAGCGCCCAAAAGGGAAATGAAGCCTCCTGCCAGCCAAAAAACAATAAACTGAAATTCATTAGCCGAATGACCCGCCACGATTGGGGGTAAACGGAAAATTCCAATACCCACAACTATTCCAACCACAACGGCCAGAGAGCTTACACTGGTAAACGAAGGGTGGGGTTTATTTGGGGATGAAAGATTGATTAATTTTTGCATATCCTCATTTATGGGTAATTCTATAGTTGAGGTTGGCGGAACAGTTTTCTATTGATTTGTGATCTTTCCCATGAATTTGTACCCTGCCCATTATTATATCTTCATTAACACGGCCGTTGTATATATAACTGTCCCCATTATCAGGGTTAAAGACTGTAAAACTTATCCGTTTACCAACAAGTATTTTATGCTTGATATTGAATGATAAGTCCCCTGACTTACGCTTAGGGTGAATTTCCTGAAAGTCTTGTCCTATTTTCATCGTAAACCTTTCCCCGTTTGCTTGCCATTGCCAGGTGCCTTTCACATTTGCCGGTACAACCCAATAGTAAATGTCAACATGGTCAACTTTTACTTGTTTGCCGGGTTTCCAATCACCCATGTTAAAAGCATGTGAAAATACTTTGGTCCCCGGGTCCAGCTTATCCGGAAGATGTGGACGAAGTTCACGGCTTACAGTACCAAGCAGATACATGGTTATTACATTGGCCCTGCTAAAATCAGTTTTGAATATATCTTCTTCAAGAAACATGACTTTATCGGATACATCGGCTTTTCTGGCCTTTTCTTCAGCTTCCCTTATGCGCTCGGAATCAAGGTCTACACCGTGACCGTTTGCTCCTTTTGCGGCTGCAGTAATAACAATATGGCCATCGCCTGAACCAAGATCAATAACATAATCACCTTGGCCGACATTAGCTATATCTAACATCTCTTCCACAACTTCATCCGGGGTGAAGACACTGGGAACATCCAGGATTTGAGCATTTACGTGAGATGCTATAAATATTGTAAAAATGATTGCCATTCCAACTATGCGGGATAATACCATTTTTGATTTGGGAACCATTATAAATTTATTGTGCCATAACGCTTTGTCACCTTTATTCATGAATTAAAGCGTTTAAATAAAAATTTTTATCATTGAAATTTTAATGTGCCAATTTTATGAAAAATTATTTCAAGAGCAATAAGATAAAAATAGCAGAACTGTTAAACTTCGTTAATTGGTTTCTCAATGTTTTTCATAACAAAGCTTATTATAAATAAAAATATGAAAAGGCGTATCACCGTCTTTAAATGGGATTTGAAGAAGGGGATGAAGTATCCTGAACTGATGAAGAAATCCCTGACAAGTTCAGGGGAGTGATGAAGCAGATCGAAGACACATTTTACGTATCCCACAAAAACAAAATATAATAATGTTTGTTAATCTGAAATGGTATTGCAATCATTGAAAACAAGACATAACTTGAATCTCTAAAAATTTATGAACTCTAAAATTATTAAACCATTCCTGATTATAGGCGCATTTTTTGTATCCGGTTCCCTCGCTTTAGCTAATCCCACACCTCCTGATACCAGTCATACACCCTCAAAATCCGATGATCTGTCAGTGTTTCTTGATCTTAAAGGATGGGCAGACAAAGATTATATAAGACAGGAAATATCAATTGTTGAATATGTTCGTGATAAGGAATTTGCCGACGTACACGTTATATTGTCCAAACATGACGCAGGCCAGGCAGGAACCAACTATTTTATTTCATTCACCGGTAACGGTCAATTTCAGGGCATGGATAATGAATTGAGATACTGGTCCGCAGCTTCCGAAACCGAACACGAAACAAGACAAGGTTATACAAAAATGATTAAAATTGGACTGGCTCCTTATCTTGCAAATATAAGAGGTATGGCCTCCAATATCTCATTGAATTACAAGAAAGATTCTCTCCGTGAGGGAATTTCTGAGAAGCTACAAGATGATGACCCTTGGAACGATTGGATTTTTAAAATATATGGCGGTGGATACTTTAATTCCGAACAAACACAAAATTCACTTCACATCAGATATGGCTTTTTTGCGGATAAGGTGACCAGGGAATGGAAAATAAGAGCAAGACCATACTCTAACTATAATGAACGAAATTATGGTATCAATGGAGAAACTGTTAAAACCATCACCCACAGGGGTGGATTTGACGGATATTTAATAAAAAGCCTTACGGACAGGTGGTCTGCAGGATTATTCACTGAGATGTTCTTTAGCACCTTCCATAATATGGACTTTCAGGTGGAGGTATCTCCGGCAGTGGAATACAGTATTTTTCCATATGAAGAAGCCACCAGGCGCTACATTGCTGTTGCCTATAAAGTTGATTATGCTTACAACGACTATATAATGGAAACCGTTTTTGGAAAAACACAAGAAACCTTATGGGGTCATTCATTGGTCTTGTCTGCCGATTTTCGCCAGCCCTGGGGAAGCATTGAAGCCGGGATAAACGCTTCCCACCATTTCCACGATTTCAGCTCAAACAGCATCGAATTTATTAGCCAGTTGAACCTTAGAATATTTAAAGGCTTTTCATTAACCCTGGAAGCAGATTTTGAATTTATTAATAATCTGGTCGCGATTCCAATGGAGAAACTGTCTAAAGAAGAAATTTTGCTGGAGCAAAGAAGACGGGCAACCGATTACCAGTTTGAAGGGCATATTGGCTTTACCTACACATTCGGTTCCGACCAATCAGCAGAATTTAATCCAAGACTTGGAGAGTAAATCATTGAATAAAGTTTGCTTACGAAATTCTTTCGTCCCGATCTTTTTTTTTGACAATCCATTTGGATACCAGCTCTTTTTTCGATCAGGTGAGGGAATTATTGAAGAAAACAAATTGAGAGGTTACTGAGCATATACAGTTCAAATTTTCGCCTTATCTGCTGGAGAAAATGGATGGCTATTTGCTGCATCTTGAAAATAATGAATTCAGACCTACCGATATTCTCATCAATAATAAAACCATACCATGTGAAAATCATCAAAAAATCCCAACATTTAGGGATAGGAAGATTTATTGCCTATGATTAGGGTTTGCAACCGTGAACAATGTTAAAAAAATAAATGGCAGGGGCGCCCCCATTGCCTAATTCAGACATTCAAGTTTTTCACACCGAAATGGCAGGTGAACGTTTTCAGGAATGATTTATCTATAGATGATTCCTTCCATTGAAGGTTACAATGGAAGATTAAAGCTCGTTCCATGCGGATTTGTAAATATTCTGACCCATATCTTGATCCGTTTCGATTACAAAATATTTTATTCCGGAGTTTAGCTTAAACCTGCATAAGATTTTAATTCTTCAATAGGAACATGGTCATCCAGATGTTTTCCATAATGCGCTTTGACGATTTTAAAATCCTCATCAATGAAAAAATCTGCTGGAATCAAGTTCATACTCGATTCTTTATCTTCCGGAAGATTAAAATCTTTGGTATACTTTTTTGCCTTGGATATGCTTGAAGAGGCCATGGTTCGCATCATTTTAGTAGTCGACTGCTCTACGCCATATTTCCTGTAGATATCTTTTTCAGGATCGCCAATTAGCGGCCAGGGAGCTATACCCTGATGAAAAATGCTGGATGAAAGCTTCTCATTGGAGCTCTCAAATAGAAAAACCAGCTTAACCCCTGAGTTTTGAAGTTTGAGGTTGTTCCCCATAATTTGATGGACCCTGCGGTTACAAAAAGGACAACTTACATTTCTGAAAAAACCAAGTATAATCTTTTTTCCATTGTAACTGGATAATTTTATCTGGTTACCGTAAATGTCCTCTGTAGAGAAGTCCGGAGCCAAATTTCCTTCTGTAAGTCTCATATTTTCTAAATTTAGGTGTTTAATTATGTTTTCATTGAATATTGTCGCATAAAAAATTTAAACCTGACAATTTATACAAAAAAAATGATTTGGAAATCCCAATTTAGCGAATCAACCTTTTGGATTCCTTCTCAAACCACTCACCACTAATCAGTAACCAAAATCAAATGCTCATGGTAAAATTATTGCCTTCTCCAAGGGATAATCCGTATTCACTTCCAACGCTTTATATTCAATCCTTGGCTTAAGAAAATCCGAAATTTTAGTTTTAAATGGCAATCAGATCAACCTGCTTCTTTTGCGGCTGTAATTGAACCAAATCCTGTACGGTATCTTCTTTGAGTCTCATCATCAAGGCAGGGATCACATGCATTCAGGCTAAAATCTTAAACATTAGAATGTCAACACTTTAGCATCGCTCTTAAGGTGATCGGTTAACGGTTTTCCCATTCCCTTCACCTCAAAACCAAGGTTTTTTAGTTCATCGACCACGTTATAGCTGCTGGCGCAAACTATGCAGGCTTTGATTTCCACTCCGTCCTGTTGCATTTTCTTTACTTTCTCTTGTAGCTTCTGATTTTCAGAGATCAGTTTTGCCGAAGGGCCCCAAACGATAAGCGTAACCTCTTCGAACCATTGGTTTTTCTTGGCAGCATGGGTATACATGAAAGCTACCCGTTCGGCTACGTAAGGGTCCCCGCTTGTCCAAAGAACTACAAGCTTATCGGAAGATCCCTGGTGAGGGTTATCTTGTGCCATAGATTTTAAATTTGCAAGCGTTAAGACGCTTATGATCGCGAATAATAGAATTTTACTTTTCATAATTGACATGTTTTTTTATGTTGTTATCATTAGAGCGAATCTTTTATAATAATTCAAGTATCATTCCTGGCTTTGACAGCGACTAAGCTGTTATTTCTTTGTTTGCAATCTTTGGGGGTGCCCTTAGGAAAAATCTTCCTCCTGAATCATTTCTCATTTTTGGTTTTCAGTTCATTCAGTACTGCCAATAAGAGTCCCGCGCTTATCCGGGTTGAATAGTCGGGGTTGATGTATTCAAACAATACGGTGCCCGAAGTATCAACAACGAAGACTGCGGGTACAGGAAGAAAACCTTCATTTCTTGCGTTGGATCTGCTTTTTAACATCTCCTGATATTTTTCCGGGGCCTGAAAAGCCAATCCCATGGCCTTCAAAAAATCTCCGTTTGCATCGGAATACAAGGTGTAATTCAGCCGGTGTTTTTCGTCTGTAGTTATCATATTTTCAGGGGAATCCGGGCTAACAGCAATCAACTGGTATCCCAGCTTAAGAATTTCCGATTCGGCCTTCTGTATTTCAGCAAGATGGGCATTGCAATAAGGGCACCATCCCCCGCGATAAACCATAAGTACGGTTGTTTTTTTTTCTATGATACCGGATACTTTATGATTTTCACCGTTTGCTGCTGTTAATACCCCCTGCGGGAGTTTTTCTCCGTAGAGCAGGGGTGATATGTCTTCGGCTTGATCAGGTATCTGGGCAAAAGCCGTTGTCTGCACCAACGCGGCAATTAGTAGCGTTATAAGCAGATGTCGTCGGGGCAATATTTTCATCAGGGTTGGTATAAACCCATTTTTCTCTAACACTGGCGATAGTATTTCTTTTGATGCTTCCGGCGCTGTTTCCGTTGTATTCAGTTTAAATTTTGACATAGTATCCGATTTTGTAAACCAAGCAATCGCTTAGTAATTGGTTAAAAAAATTATTTAAGATTCATAAAAGCTACACTGATGATATCATTGATCTGTTTTTCAGATAATACTTTAGAGCCTACTGATAAACCCTGCATGATGCCCAAAAGATAATTCGAATATTTGTCCGGTTCTGTCTCAGAAGAGATTTCACCGGCTTCAACAGAATTGAGCAATACCTTTTTCATCATATTCTTAATGAAGTTGAAATAATGCCTAAGCTCAGCAGCCACTTCCGGATCCTTGTTCCCAAATTCTGCAGTGGAATTAACAACGAGGCAACCTCTGGCGGTATCGCCATTTCTTACTTGCCGAGAAAAATTTTCGAAGAAATGTTCCAGGTCTTTAAGCCTTGCGTTGGGTTTTAAAAGCGGGTGAAACCTGTTGGTTTTGACATATTCCCGGTACTTCTTCAATGATTCAATAAACAACTTCTTTTTGTTTGTAAAGGCAGAATAAATGGAAAACTGGTTAATGCCCATCTCCTTTTCAAGCAATCTTACAGATGTAGCCTCATACCCATGATCCCAAAAAACCTCCATGGCCTTTTCCAGCACTTCCTCGTTGCTATATGCTTTATGGCGTGGCATACGATATAATTTTCCACAAAAATAAGCAATCGCTTAGAAAAAAGCAAATATTTTTCATTTTAGCTGCGCTAATCTGCGAGAAATATATTGCTTTATTCAACTCAACAAAACTTTGATGAAAAAACAACATATTACAATAGTCCCCGTATGGATTAAGGAGTGCTCCTTATCTCTTTAACAGATCCATGTGAAAGCCTGTCAATCACCCCATGCTATTTCCCAAACCGGAAAGCCGTGCTAAGTATAAGGTTCAAAGAAAGCTGTTTCCTTTTTTGTTGCCTGAAGATATTCGTTTTTAAGTTGCCGGAAGACCTCCCGGACGGTTAATATCTCATTTACCTTTCCTGCATTCACCCCGGTAAAAACAAAGCCATCGTCAAGCTTGCCCCGGGCAGCTGCAAGCAATGCTTCAGCAATACAATAGGATGTGGTTTTGGGGTCACACGATTTGATGCAATGATGTCTGCAAACCCTGGGCCTTCGTCTGCCCTCAGCGGCATCCTCCAGATACTTGTTACGAAGAGCTCGCCCGGGCATGCCAACGGGACTTTTTATGATCTGTATGTCTTCTTCCCCGGCATTGACAAAGGCATCCTTAAATGCCTTTGAAGCATCACACTCTTCGGTGGCTGCAAAACGGGTTCCCAACTGGACCGCTGAAGCGCCTTGTTCAATAAAATGATACATGTCGGCTCCGGAATAAATACCTCCTGCGGCTATAACCGGTATGTTTTTGTCGTATTTTGCCTTAAACGCAGCAGTGACTTCCAGTACATTATCCACCAGGTTTTCCAGGCGGTTGCCCTCATCTTCCAGTGCAGCAGACTTGAATCCCAAATGACCTCCTGCCTTGGGTCCTTCTACCACAAACGCATCTGGCAGATAATCAAAATTCTGTTTCCACTTGTTGCCTATAAGCGAAGCTGCACGTGATGAGGATACGATAGGCACGAGCTTTGTCCTGGAGTTCTCCGGCAGATATTTCGGTAAGTCCAGGGGAAGGCCCGCACCGGCAAATATAATGTCTATCTTTTCTTCTATAGAAGTACGTACCATATCAGCAAAGTTGGTAATTACAGACATGATATTTACTCCAAGCACTCCATTTGTCCGCTCCCTTGCTCTTCTTATCTCATTACGGATGCCTTCGATGCTGCTTTTTTTATAGTTGGTTTTTCCGTTGTTGTTTTTATAGATAAGTCCAAGCCCAACAGAGGAAATGACTCCAACGCCTCCCATATTGGCTACTGCAGAGGATAATCCTGACAGAGAAATGCCAACACCCATTCCTCCCTGAATAACAGGGATGGGTATTGTAAGTTCTCCAATATCGAATGATTGCATATTGGTCGTATTTTGTTTTATTGTAATACGTTTTACTGTGGGAAATGTTGTTTTGTTCTTCTGACATTTTGTGTTAGAGAGCAATTAAACTAAAAAATTTACCTTTTGAACATACTGTCGACCAGGGTAAGTTTCAATGAGAAGATAATCTGCAATCGGATGGAACAATGCGCTATTACAGTTTATCAGCGCCTATGATGAAAATGTTAAATCAAAACAGCTTCCTGGCTGTAGATAAGCTTGACGATTCGCTTCATCCGGAATTGATAGCATACCTGATTCAAATGTTTCTCAAGGAAATTGAGCAGGCACGGTTTCTTCTGTCTTAAGATCAAAATCATTGGTGATAATGATAGCCGGCTTCATCTTACCATGGCCTTTAATATTGATCTGCCTTATGGTTCCATCATAACCTTTTAACCGGGCTTCTTCCTAAAAATCTTCAGGCTGCGTTTTTTGTTCCCTGCTGCGTCCACTCTGATGGCTTTCCACCGACCGGCAGGAACTTCTTCGAGGCGATCCCCCATCTTCCTGCCTCTTCTTCGAATGGCGATAAATTTGATCTGCTGTTGGTCTAACCGCTACTGGTTCTCCTAGTTGGTGTATTTACTGTCAAATGCCAAATATTTCAGATCACCGGTAGAGGTGGGTTTATCCCTGTAAAAATCCAAAAACTCCCAAGCAACCCGGCTTTCATTTTTGTACCTGACTCCTGCATCCCCATAGTCAATAATTCCACTGTCCATATCATGAGCCAGCACAGCCGGCATAGTGGAGAGAGCTTTTGCCCGTTTGCCTGACCAGTTGTTTTCCAGGTGATCCCCATCTCCCCAATAAGGAATGGCGGTAAAATCAAGATTGGCCGTATCAGTCGGCAGCCGCGGGGGAAGCCACTTCTTGTGCAATGCCTTGAGAAAATCTCTCGCCCTGTAACAACTCCGGGTAGGCAATACCGATAATTTTTCACCATTTCAAAAATTAAGATATTGTTATTCAATGACTTAATTATAAACCTAAAAATTTTTTTGATTTTTTTTTCATAAAAGTTTGGAAACAGCGCATTATTGAATTAGATTTGTAGTGTAATAATATACTAATACACTAATAAAATAACACTATGGTTTGCTTTAACAATCGCTTTTTCAGGTTTATAAAAAATAACAGGAAGCATTTTAACTTAAAAAAATTAAACATTATGGACACTAAGAGAGCTATTTTAATGGTAATGAATATTCTGTTTGTTGCAACAGGCTACGCTTATGCGGACGGAAATAAGGTTATAAAAGGGACTCTTTTGGATGCGGAGAATCAAAAACCCTTGCCCTATGCCAATGTTACTTTATATTACAATTCTGACTCCTCACTTGTAAAGGGTGTAACAACCCAAATGGACGGTGAATTTGTAATAAAAAACATCCCCGGTGCCGAATATTATATGAAAGTTTCCTTTATGGGCTACGGGGAAAAAGTGATTCCGGAAATTCATTTTGGAAAAGGGCAACAAGTATACAATCTGGGGAAAATTCAAATGAAACAGGAATCTAAATCATTGGAAGAGGTTTTTATTAAGGCGTATAGAATAAAAGGGAAAGATAAAACAGACAGAACAGTGTATAATTTGAACAACAAAATCAAATCAGTATCGAGCGATGGACTGGATGTTCTTGGAAAAATACCTGAAGTAACTGTAGATGTTTTTGATAAGGTCACTATTGAAGGGAATTCCAATATTTTGTTCACGGTAAACGATGTAGAACGTGATAAAGATTATGTGGCACAATTAACCCCCAAACAAATTGACAGGGTCGAGGTTATTACAAATCCATCCGTAAAGTATGATGCAGGGATCTCGTCTGTCATAAATATTGTGTTAACAGATAAGGTAAATTATGGTCTGCAGGGGCAAATAAAAGGCGCGGTTCCTACACCGGATGCAGTTATTATTAATCCAATGGTCAACCTGGAATACGGGAGAAAAAATATACGGCTCTATGCGCGAAACCGTACCCATTATGAAAATTTTACCGGATTGTCTGAGGTGAAAAATATACAGTTCCGGAATAATAATACCTGGGAACAGGATAAAGACGGAGAAGGAAATTTAACATTTGGCCGGAACACTTTAAATGCAGGTATTGACTGGTTTATAGATGAACAAAATACAGTAAATTTTAATGTGAAGTCTAACCTGTCAGGAATGAAACAAGAAGATTTTACTATGGGCCAGCGAACCTACGAGAATGATCAACTTATGAGCAAAAGCGATATTGGGCAGGATGATACGGAAGACGGAACAAACATGTATTATTCGCTGTACTGGAAAAATGATTTTGATCAGGAAGGGCAAAAAATAATTGTGGAAACCGGTTTTTATGATGGAATAACGGATCAAACCCTCAGGTATAAACATACAAATCTGGATTTGAATACCAGAGAGCCGTTAGAAACCTATCAAAGAGAAGAGTATGTCAGTAATGAAAATTCCAATATACCCTTGAAAATAGATTATGAGCAAACGTTTGATAATATAAAACTGGAAACCGGTTATAAAGGGCTATACGAGTGGTACGACAATGAGCTTTCCACAAGTCACAGTGATGCTACGGTTTCGACTTTCAAATATGACGAGATGCGCCATGCCGGTTATGTAAATTTCTCCGGTTCAATAAATAAATGGAAGCTTCAGGCTGGTCTGCGTGCGGAATACTCAGGTATTGACATAGATAATGAAGCAGAGAATAATTATTTGTGTTTTTTACCACAAGCAAGTGTTTACACGAAATTTAAAAATGCTCAGACACTAAAACTTAATTATCGACGTCGGATTTTCCGTCCCAGGATGTCAGATCTTCGCCCGATTGAACAATGGTCCGATTCAATGCATGTGCACCGGGGAAATTCTGCCTTAGATCCTGCCTATTCAAACAGAATGGAATTGGCATATTCGAAAAACATTAAGTCGAATTTTATCAAGCCGAAAGTATATGCTGAATATACGATCAATGGATTTCACGATATAAGCTATATTAACGAAAATGGTGTTACTGAGACTACCGTTGATAATATCGGAAAAGCATGGGAATATGGCTTTAGCCTGACCGGTGCTTTGCAGCCTGCTGAATGGCTGAAGCTTAATGCGAATGCTACCGTATATAACAGGCGTATTACAAGCGAAAGTGATCTTTCGGTCACTGAAGAGCCACAGCAAAAATGGAGCTACCGCACAAATGTAAGTGCTATTATTTCTCCGTATAAAGACTGGAATCTGTTATACAATCTTCGGTACAGCTCTCCACATATAGATTATCAACGGACCAATTACCGGGACATGATGATGGTTGCAGGCATACAGAAAAACATACTTGAAAACTTGAAAGTAGAACTTTTAAGCATGATCCCTACTTCGGATTCGTTTACCTACCGGCGACATGTTACCCGAACTCCCGAGGTGTATCGGGAAACTGCCGGCAGTGTTAATTTCAATTTTATAGCTATGTTAGGGGTGACATGGAACTTTGATTACGGGAAAAAGATAAAAAAGCTTGAGCGCAGCATGGAAAACAAGGACAAAGGAAGTAAAGGTGCTTTGTAAAAATATGGTAAACCCTTTTAAAAACCATTTTTCCCTTTTACCTTTGTATTGTATTATATCACTAATACACTAATAAAATAAATATTATGATACGGATTAATGATTTACATTTTGGGTACACAAAGAGACTCCTGTTGTTTAAGAATTTATCTCTTGAGCTCAATGCGGGACAGATATACGGACTATTGGGACAGAATGGCGCGGGGAAAACCACCCTTTTGAAATTGATTGCAGGGTTATTATTTCCGCAGTCAGGCATGTGTGATGTTTTCGGATATGATGCACGGAAAAGACATCCACAAATGCTTGCGGATATCTGCATAATTCCCGAAGAATTTAGTTTGCCACCAATAAAGATTAAAACGTATGAACGCATTCACGGAGCGTTTTATCCGCATTTCGATCATGAAATGTTTTGGCATTATCTCACTGAATTTTATTTGTCTCCGGAAGATCAACTGGCCAGATTATCATACGGCCAGAAGAAAAAATTTCTTCTGGCCTTTGGTCTGGCGAGCAACAGCCGGCTGGTAATCTTGGATGAGCCTACCAATGGCCTGGATATTCCTTCAAAGAGCCAATTTAGGAAAATCATTGCCTCATCGCTGACCGGGGAAAGGACATTTATTATTTCCACTCATCAGGTGCGCGACCTGGAAAGTCTCATTGACCCGATTGTTATTTTGGATGACGGGCGGATTATTTTTAACCAGAGCCTTGAAAAAATAAGTGACAAACTGGCATTTAAGGTCATTAAAGATGAAGAACATCCCGGAGAAGTTCTGTATTCAGAAGATTTAGTAAGCGGGAAGGCCGGGATCCTGAGGAATACAGATAATGAGGATACACAGATTAATATGGAACTCTTTTTTAATGGTATTATTAACAATACAGACGCAATTACGAACGAATTTAAAAACCTATAATATGATGAGCTTAAACAAATATTTTGATATATACCGGATAGCTAATTTAATGCGGCGCTCAGCTATTCTAAACACCAGGATGGTGCTTATCGCTTTTGCGGCTATTGGGGGTTTGCTTCTTATTGTATTTTTGTCGGATACTTTTTTCCATGGAGACATCAACTATACGCCCATGATGAACTTGTTCCATGTAATTTTATTCGCGGGCGGCTTTATATTCACAAGCCAGTCATTTAATGAGTTGCAAAAGCCGGAAAAAGGATATCATTATCTCACTTTACCGGCATCGCACCTCGAAAAACTTTTTACGAAATGGTTATTTAGCACCATTATATATTTAGTAGCCGCATATTTAGCCCTGTATGTTATAGCATTAATCGGCTCCGGATTGAGTGTTGCTTTGTTAAAAGCAGATTTCAAATTCCCGGCACTCCAAAATTATGAACCATTCCGTATGGCGGGCATCTATTTGGTGCTTCAGCCGATTTTTCTGTTGGGCGCTGCATATTTTAAAAGGCATAGTTTTTTAAAAACGCTGTTGACCATAATTGTAATTGCTTTAATAACAGGCATTTTTACCACTATAGCCTCATATATACTGTTTGGTAGCTCTGGTTTAGAAAGCAGCAATTTCGCGGGTAGTAACACGCCCATCCCCCATATAGTTTTTACCGAAACCATTCCACACCTATCAAAAATTTTGTTTTGGTACGTAATGGGGCCGTTTTTTCTTATTGTATCCTATTTTAGATTAACAGAAAGACAGGTGTAGATATGGAATTCAGAGAAGATCAGGCGATATATCTCCAAATAGCCGATCATTTTGTAGAAAATATCCTAAAGAAAAAATGGGAGGTTGGCGCACGAATCCCTTCTGTAAGGGAAATGGCGGTGCAACTGGAGGTTAATCCCAACACGGTCGCACGTACCTATAACTATCTGCAGGAGAAAGATATTATTTATAATAAGCGCGGTATCGGCTATTTTGTAACAGAAACCGGCTATAATAAAGCTTTGGAAATGAAAAAACAGGAATTTATTACGCACGATGTCCCTGTTTTTTTTCGGAAGATGGAACTCCTTGATATGAATATTGAGAAGTTATACCGCCTTTATAATGAACATAAAAATAATTGATGAAAAATAAAATTCAGGAGAATGAAACGATCATGAACTTTATGAATCATAAATTACGCACAGGAGAATGATTAAAAAAGTTCATCAGGAGTTCCTGAATGTGCCAAAATTTTTAGCAAGTTTTTTAAACGACAAAAATTTTAAACAGATGAATACAAGTAATAAGTTATTGTTAGGGGCTTTGGTTGTCATTCTTATCGGGATTACTGCGCTGTTAGTTTCTTTAAAAACCTATTATAATCAAAATTTTATAAAAGGTGAAGGGGAAATTATACGGCAGGAAAGAACTGTGGGAAAGTTTTCCTGCATTGAAGTAAAGGATTATGCAACGGTCTTAATTACAGAAGGAGATTCTCAGAAAGTAGCTGTAGAAACAAATAC
>CAYYLT010000034.1:2209-17161 GCA_964472385.1 uncultured Bacteroidales bacterium | reverse complement strand
ATAAACAAAGGTGCCGGCTTGGGTATATGAGCCGTCTTTCGGCCAAAGCCTGAAACGTGCATCCTTCTCAAGCCTCCACCGGTCTTGATTTGAATTTGCCATGTAGTCTTTAACGGCAGGACAGTCAATCTTTACCTTGCCAACCTGAACAGGCAGATTGTAGTTGCCTGATTGCAGGGTAATGATCTCCCCATCAACCGAAACCTTTACATGAACACTGCGAACAGCTTTATTTAACCTATCGCGTTTTACATCAACCTGCAGCAACTTCAGGTTGACCTTTTTCCCGTTGGTTAGCTCTACTTCCGCTGACTCTCCGATGTTCAGCTCCTCAATCACGCGGATGGGGGTTACCTTTGAATTATTCTGGCAGGATAGTATGAAGAGCATTAAAATAGAGCATCCTGCTATAAAAAGAAATATCCTCCTCAATTCAAATTTTATCATTTATCCTGCATTATTCATGCGTCAAGTTTTGGGTAGATGTAAGGCGTCGAAAGCCGACGACGTAGTCGCCTACTTCGAGGCTTTTGCAACGCAGCAGATGCCCAAAAATTGGCGCACTCGGAAAAAATGTATAAAAAGAAATTTTTGATCATAATAAGTAAATTGCTTATATACTTTTATTTATAGGTATTTATTCATTTTTTATGAATAATGCAGGTTATAACAATTACCAATTTATCAATATGTTTAAACCACACAAGATATGGTTTATCTGTTTTTGGTATAGAACCGCACGTAATCGTAATACATGGTAAAGGGAAAACAATCGTAGTCGGTTTTCTCACCATCCGCAGGACCGATACCGCCGCCCCAGAGCCTTCCGGGCTCAGTCCATATACAGGATCCGAGATACAATGCCATGGGAAATTTCTCGTCAAAAGCAAAATACAGTCCTTCCATTTCATAGCCCCACACTTCTCTTCCATCTTCGGTGGTTGTTGGTTTTGCTTTGGTAGAAGTTCTTTTGGAGATCAGCTGCCCGTCCATATAGTTGTATACTCCATCCTCACCCCATTCAACAGCAAGAACATGCCATTCGGTATCGCCCCAGTAACCCAACTCACCGGGACCAGTGGGCGTTAAGGTAGCCTGGGAACTTCGGGTATTTTTCCGCTTTCCGTCTTCCCGGTATCTATGGTGAATATGTATGCTTTGTATCCAGGGTTTGTTTCCGGGTCCGGAGGTATGTTCTATCATGTCAATTTCTCCGCGCATAGCCTCGTACTTGGTCCCTTCCAATAAGGGAAGCTGAACATCATTGGAATACAGCCACATGCCTGTATGCAGCCCTGAGCACATCGGACCACCGCCTTTGGCATTGATCCCTCTGAATTTGATCTCTAACCTGCATTTCCCGTTTTCCGGAGGTGCGAACATTTTCCGGTCGTGTCCGCCATTGACTGCTGCAGGAACATGGCGGCTCACACTCGGCCCCGTCATGACAAATCCGGCCCGCCACCGGCCATCCATCTTTTTGATGGTAAGCATTAGGTTGCCATCTTTGACCACAGCAAGATCTTTATGGGACTGCTCATCATCATAGTGGATCAGCGCCCACTTTGAATTGTCGGGCCTGCCCTGATAATCAAATTCATCACTCCAGTCAAGGATCCATCCTTTACCTTCCGGCTGATCTTGCGCATAAAGGGAAATATAAAAAATAGAAAAGAAAAGGATCAGCATGAAAAACGACGATCTGAAGAACAATAATTTTTGGGGAATAATCATAACAGTCAGTTTATAAGATAAAATTTTGAAATAAAGCTTCCTTCTATGATAGCGGAATTCTCCGCACTGCACAGGATTATAAGTTTCTGTCTATAAGGTCTGGTACGGGTAAAAGTATCTTATTCAGTCAAACGCCAAAAATATCAAAACAAATATAATCAAGATATACTAACCCTTCCTCTTTGGGTTTTTCAGCAAGCCTTATATAATTCATAAAAAACGCAGGTTAAAACATACGTATTACAAAAAACGCATGCAAGGAATATGCGATTAAAAATGATCGTCAGCCTATATCATCATTCTCTCAGATCCATGATCCTTTTGGGATAATTTTGCGGATGGTTGACGATATCTGCTATTTTTTGTGCCACCTCTTCCGGACTGGTCAGGAGACCATCTTTTTTCAGTTGAACGAAACGGTCGAGATCCCGAAAATTTTCCGGTTCTACTTCCCTGATTTCATCCTGCATTTCTGTATCCACTATCCCGGGGGCAATGGAAAACACCTTCACAGGACGATCCACATCCTGCTGTTCATCCGTAATTACCCGTGCAAACATCTCTAAACCGGCCTTAGTGGCACAATAAGTACTCCAGGAAGGAATGGTATGGCTGGCAGCACCCGAACTGATATTGATGATCATCCGATCGGCCGGATGATCTTTATATTTGCCCAAAAAATTATTAATCAAAATCGAGGGACTAACAAGATTGATTTGGTAACTCCGGATGATCTTATCGGTATACAAACCTCCGACAGGTGTAACATGACCAAGTATCCCTGCATTATTTACCAAAACGATCTTCTCTGCATCAGGATGATCCCCGAAAGAGAACTCCCGAGTTTGATCGGGTTGATTGAGATCTAATGTGATGTACTGATAATTATTGTGTTCAAGGGTATTGTGCCTCGATAAACCATATACAAAATTGTTCTCCTCTTTTAAGAGCACTTGTGTGATAGCTTTACCAATGCCACGGCTGGTACCTGTTATATAAAAATAATTCATGGTTATGTGTTTTGTTGATTCAGGTATAAACTTGCATAAAATATGTTAAAAAGCCAATCAATTGAATATTGAATTCAACATTTTGTGCCTGGCTTATTCCTCAGGTTCCATCGCATCAAACATATGTGTCTTTTCCTTGTTAAATGTAAAAGCAATAATCTATGAGAAAATGTTCATTGCAATGTTCAGCATAATGTCGTATATTTTGATGATTTATTTGTATATTTCTCTTTTGGATTTAATGGACAAATCGCGAATAAGCGAAACCCAAAACCTGCTATTATGGAATTAAAAAAAACCATTGAACAACGCGCCAGTGTGCGACAGTTTAAAGATAAGCAAATTCCCCTTGAAGATCTCAAACATCTGGTAAGGATGGGGAGTTATGCGCCCAGTGTTAACAATTATCAACCCTGGAAGTTTTATGCCATCACCAATCACAAGCTAATGGAAAAAATGGCAGATACCGTAAAGGAAAAGATTGAGGAGATTCCGGAGAACGCATCATTGGCTTCCGGCAACATCAAGGCTCAGGTGGAATATTTTGCCACCTTTTTTGAAAATGCACCGGCAGTAATTGCCCTATCTATGGAAGATTATGAATCGGTACTGGAGAAAGGTGTGAACATGAGCCATCAGGATATCAATATACTCCGGAATTATCCGGATATTCAGAGTGCCGGTGCGGTAATAGAAAATGTTTTGCTAACAGCTGTTGATCTGGGTTATGGTGGTTGCTGGCTGAGCGCTCCCTTGATGGCTAAAGAAGCATTGGAAAAGCTCATAGGCATCAAAGAGCCCTACCACCTGATGGCATTTGTGGCCATAGGGGTTCCCGCAAAAGATATTAAGCCCAAAGAGAAAAAATCACTGGAAGAAATTTTTGAACTGATAGACTGATGCGCATATTGATATGCTATTGAATCGATGGTATTTTCTCTTTTTAACTGTTGGGTTCCTTTTGTTCTCCCCTGAGGGAAAATCACAGGGTTATGCTGCTTATACGGACTACCGGAATTATTTTCATGTTTTTGACCATGGTGCTTTCAGGCAATTGGAACATCGGCCTGTTAAGAATTCTAAAGTAAGCAAATGGTGTGTGGCTTATATTCGTCAGGATGGCACACTGATGGTATACCACAACGGGCAAAAAAAGCAGATTTCACCCATTGTCGAAGATTATCAGGTTACTGAAGGTTTACTGGTTTATACATACAACAAAAATCTTTTTGTCTATAATGGGAAAGAGAAGAGAACATTAACCATGGATGCTCCCTATTACAAAGCCGATGAACATATTGTGGCCTACTATGACCGTATTGATAAAATGTTCAAAATGTATTATAAGGGATCGGTCTTTGATGTGGAAAGTGCCCTTTCAACTCCTCCGGTATCCCATTTTGATGTTGGAGATAATATGCTGGTATACCAGGATCCGTATGATTATTTAAACGCTTATTTTGAAGGAAGCACGCAGCAACTGATGCTTATCCAGGGGCGACCGTATTATAAAGCCGACAAAAATCTTGTAGCCTATTATGATGCTACCCAATCCATCTTTAAGCTTCACCACGTTTTTGGCAAACGGGAACTGGGTTATTTCAGGCCCCTTTCTTTTAAAACTGCCGATAACCGGGTGGTTTATGTCGATAACACCGGAAATTTTATGGTCTATGAAAATGATGAGATTCGAACGGTCAGCACCAACACACCAGAATTTTACAAGTTACACGACAGTATCCTGATCTATGAGGAACAAAATCACTTTAAAGTGTATTACCGCGGAGAAGTATATACCCTGGAAAATTTCATCCCATCGCAGTATAAATATGGATACAATACCCTGGCTTATCTGAATAAAAGAAACCACCTCAGGGTTTTTCAACACGGAAAGGTGAAAACCATCTCCTATGAACCCGTCAATGCATTTGAAGTATACTGGGATTTGGTCTGGTTTAATATAGGTGTGAACACCAATAAGATTTTTTACAAAAGAAAACTGTATTGACAGACCTGCCCGTAAAACCTAACCTGCATTATTCATAAAAAATGAATAATGCAGGCTAAAGTAGCCTTTATTACCAGCCGGCTGCTGCGGCAAAAATGGTTTCATCCCACATACTTTTTTTTCAGGTATTGATGGCCCATATACCTGTAACCGTTGAACACCGCTATGCCCAAAAGGATGCCCAGCAATGCGCCGCCAAGAATATCGAGGGGATAATGTACCCCCAGATAGATCCGGCTGTAGGAGACAATAGCAGCCCAGAAGAATATAAAACAGGAGAAATATGTATTTTTGAAGAGCCTCGAGCTGAAAAGGGCCAGGGCAAAAGTATTGGAAGCATGAGAGGAGACAAAACCGAAAGCTCCTCCTCTATACCCATTAACAGTATGAATCCTGTCGGCAATCGCGGGATTATGTGTGGGGCGAGATCTTTCAAATACTTCCTTGAACCCGTGGACAGATATTTGGTCGGAAAGGGTGATTAAAAGCGCAATAAAAATCACCGTGAAGACAGCATTCCATTTATACCGCCAGGCCATTGCCACGATCAGTATGCCATAGAATGGATACCAGAATTCCTTATCGCTGATATACCACATGATGGTATCCCATGTAGGGGAATGGAGGCTGTTGAGAAAAAGAAAAATTTTGGTGTCCATATCCAGAAGTGTTTCCAACATGACGAAAGGGTTTTTTAGATGTTTATTTATTATTTAATTTATAAGCTATGTGGAACTTCCCATGAAAAACCCATCATGTCCTTTTGTGATTTTAATGATGGTTCCGTCATGGACGTTTCATTGTTCTTCACACCCAACATTTTGTTCCATTTTTGCTTTGCAAATTATCAAAAAACAAAAACACCGCATGCTCATTGGCTTTCTTTTTTAAAAAATCATGTGTAAAGATTCCTGTCGGATGATCCATTCAACCCGGTTGATGTATAGATATGATATTACTGATCAGGAATTAAGCGCTTCCCATATCATATCCTTCATGGCTGAAATCCCGTAGTTGGTAACGGATGAGATGAATACACGGGGTATATCAGGCAAATCCTGTTGCAGCAATCCCATCAGCTCATCATCCAGCAAATCGGCTTTGGAGATAGCCAAAATTCTTTTTTTATCCAGCAATTCAGGATTGTATTGCTTCAGTTCATTGAACAGGGTTGCATATTCATCGCGAATATTTGTACTGTCAGCCGGTATCATGAACATAAGCAGTGCGTTCCTTTCGATATGTCTCAGGAATCTGATTCCAAGCCCTTTACCCTGATGGGCATTTTTGATGATGCCCGGGATATCCGCCATGATGAATGATTTGTCATCTTTGTATTCAATGATTCCCAGGTTGGGTTCAAGGGTGGTGAAAGGATAATCGGCAATTTTGGGTTTAGCGGCAGATATTGCAGCAAGCAGGGTAGATTTTCCGGCGTTTGGATATCCCACCAGACCAATGTCGGCCAGAACTTTAAGCTCAAGAACAAACCAGCCTTCCTGTCCTTCCTCGCCCGGCTGAGCATATCGCGGAGTTTGGTTGGTAGGGGATTTATAATGCGCATTTCCAAGTCCTCCTCTGCCCCCATTCAACAGCGTTTTTTCCTCTCCGTCATAAACGATCTCAAAAAGCTTCTCCCCGGTATCGCTTTTTTTGGCCACAGTTCCCAGGGGTACTTCCAGAACCTGATCTTTGCCGCTGGAACCTGTACTTTGAGCGCCACCACCTGGGTTACCGTTCTTTGCAATCACATGTTTCCGGTACTTCAAATGCAGCAGTGTCCATAACTGACTGTTGCCTTTAAGAATGATGTGCCCTCCCCGTCCTCCGTCTCCTCCATCAGGACCTCCCTTGGGGACAAATTTCTCCCGGCGGAAATGCACCGAGCCAGCCCCGCCTTTTCCCGAACGCATATAAATCCTGACATAATCCACAAAGTTTGATTGCTCCATATATCTACAATAAAGTTGTTATGCCTCCATCAACCGGTATAAATCTTTATAATTCCTTCCTAATCCACGATAATCAAGTCCGTATCCTATGATAAAGTCATTCGGAATTTCCATCCCGATATAATCCGGTTGAATATTACCATCAAAAACTTCCGGTTTGAGCAATAAGGTAGCTATCTTTAGCTCTCGGGGCTGGAGTGCTTTAACTTGTTCAGCTATTTTTATAATTGTCAGCCCAGTATCAACAATATCTTCCAGAATGACCACATTTTTATCCTGCAAATCTTCATGGATACCAATCAGCTCTTTTACTTCTTCGGATGAAGCTGTTCCCTGATAAGAAGCAAATTTAACAAAGGATAAATAACCGTCGATGGTTAATTCTTTGAACAAATCTGCGGTAAACATAAAAGCGCCATTGAGTATACTCAGAAAAACCGGTGTTTCTTTTTTCTCAAAATCGCGGCTGATATAGCTTGCAATTTGACGTATGGCTGTATGTATCTTACTGTAAGGAATAAAAAGTTGAAATTCCTTATCTTTGATGGTAATTTTCTCCATAAGCAAAAATATTTTAATTTTGGTTGTTCATCCTGAACAATGCATTGGCATTTTTCTAACCTGTATTATTCATGCGACAAGTTTTGGGTAGATGCAAGGCGTCGAAAGCCGACGAGGTAGTCGCCTGCTTCGAGGCTTTCGCAAGGTAGCAGATGCCCAAAAATTGGCGCACTCGGAAAAAATGTATAAAAATAAAATTTTTTGAGCACAATAAGTAAAGTACTAATTTCCTATCGTTTATAAATGTATTTTAATTTTTTATGAATAATACAGGCTAATGCATTGATTGGGTTTATCCTAATCCAAATAAGGTAAATATACAAATAAATAAAGCAATTCACTTACGCCAAAACCAAAAATCAAAATTTCATGGAACCACAAGTCAGCATTATTATGGGCAGCACCTCGGATCTCAGCATCATGGAGAAGGCTGCCGATTTACTCAATGATTTCAGGATACCCTTTGAGCTGAATGCATTATCTGCACACAGGACTCCCGAAAAGGTGTCAAAATTTGCGAAGGAAGCGGAGCAACGCGGAATTAAAGTCATTGTCGCAGGGGCAGGCGGAGCTGCGCATCTGCCGGGGGTTATCGCATCCCTTACGCCCCTTCCGGTGATAGGCGTTCCCATAAGATCATCCATTTCCATTGATGGTTGGGATTCCATATTATCCATTTTACAAATGCCCCCGGGCATACCAGTGGCAACGGTTGGTACGGATGCAGCAAGAAATGCTGCCATACTGGCTACCCAAATTCTTGCCCTTACCGATGAAAAGGTCATGAATACCATGAAAAATTTTAAGGCCGGCCTGGGGCAAAAAATCATCAAAGCGAACGAGGAGCTTGCAGGGGTGAAATACAACTACAAAACCAACTAACCGGCAACTTTACTTCTTCGTTGTTATCCTCAGGAGCCGGAGAAGGTTGAGTGTTTGACAGGAGTTTGAATGTTTGACAGGAGTTGCCAAAATCATAGGAAATTGGAGCAGAAAAAACCAGCAATCCAGCAACCAGCATATCATTCATTCATTCACGCATTAGTTGGCAGTTACCAGTTGGCCGTTGGCAAAACCTTATGCACTTTCAGCACGAAAAAACTGGCATGGAATGTTTTACCTTCAAACCAGCAACCAGAAACCAGCAACTTTTTCAAACATTCAAACTCCTGTCAAACACTCGAACGCTTTGTCAAACATTCAAACATTGACGCATTGTTGCATTGAAGCATTGTTGCATTAGTTGGCAGCCGGCATCCCGGATATCCTACACGGTAAAATCAATCAAAACCGTTGGATCCCTATGATCTCCCTTACTTCTCTCAGGGTTTTAGATGCACTGGCCTTGGCTTTTTCACGGCCTTGCTCCACGACCTGTTTCAGGTAAGCATCATCTGCCTGGATATTTTTAATTTTTTCACGCAGCGGGTACGTGAATTCAATGATATCCCTGGCAAGCTGTTTTTTCATATCCCCATACCTTATTTTACAGGTATTGTATTGATCCAGAAAATACATGTAGGTATCTGCGGTGGATATGATCTTCATGAGGGTGAATATATTGCTGATGGGTTCGTTCATTTCCTGGTTGGGTTCGGTTGGTCCTGCATCTGTAACTGCCCGCATGACTTTTTTCTGTATGACCTCCGGCTCGTCGCTCAGGTATATGGCGTTGCCTTCTGTTTTGCCCATTTTACCCGATCCGTCAAGACCGGGCACTTTGAGCAGTTCTTCCCCAAAATTATAGGCATCCGGCTCAGGAAAATAGGCTACCTGATACAGGTTGTTGAACCTTCGGGCAAACCGTCTTGTCATCTCTAAATGCTGCTCCTGGTCTTTGCCTACCGGCACCTTGGAGGCATGGTGTATAATGATATCAGCAGCCATCAGTACAGGATACGTCAAAAGCCCGGCATTAACATTGTTGGGTTGTGACCTGACCTTCTCCTTAAAGGAAGTCGTTCGTTCGAGTTCTCCAACATAGGCGTTCATATTCAGAAGCAGATACAATTCAGGTATCTCAGGAAGATCACTTTGAATATACAGGGTAGCTACATCCGGATCTATACCCGCAGCAAGATATTCAGCTATGATCTGTCGTACATTACCATAAAGATCCCTGGGATTCGGATAAGTTGTTAAAGAGTGATAATCAGCTATAAAAAAATAACACTGATGTTCATGCTGCATCTTTACAAAGTTGCTGAGTGCTCCGTAATAATTCCCCAGATGTAAATGGCCTGTTGATCTGATACCACTGACTACTTTTTCCATAAGATTGATTAAAAATTATAAAATGATTAGTTTTGCAAAAATATAAAATGTATCGAGAATTCCGGTCAACGGAGATCCTAAGGCAAGGAAAGATTGCCCCATAACCTGCCGGATCAACCATTGCATATGGATACCACATGCCGGCTGAACGAAGAAAATCGTTGTGGTCATTACAATGACTAAGCGGGCCTGTACGCCTCGCAAAATTTGAATTGTGCAGCATACAGGTCAGCCAATTGGTGAGAATTCCTTATCTGATTGGCATACAATAATCACTGGTCAAACGTTTTCATAACTATGTTAACCTTGTTAAAAATATTTTTGTTTTTTGTTATTCTTGTCTTTATTGGCGGTTTAATATCCAGGTATTTGCTGAAGCGTTTTTTCAAAAACATGCAGCAGAATATGCGCGATCCAGACCAGCAACGAACGAATCAAAAAAAAGAAGGTAAAGTGACTATTAAATATAACAAGAAAAAAAGAGGGGGGAAAAAATTCAGAAAAGACCAGGGCGATTATGTAGATTATGAAGAGGTTGATAATTGACAAGGGTGGTTATATGAATTGCGATCGGATAAATAAAATATAGATTAAGATGACTTTCCTGATTTACGCAAGTCTCTAACGGTTTTCGCCAGGTTGGTTGCAAAAACAAAATCATTCAGTTCCCGGTTTTCAGTTTCCAGGATATCCGTCTTACTGCCTTCCCACCATTTTTGCCCCTGATGGAGAAAGATTACCTTATCGCCGATTTCCATTACAGAATTCATATCATGGGTATTGATGATGGTGGTGGTGTTAAAATCCTGGGTCAGTTCACCTATCAAACGGTCTATGCGAATGGCTGTTCTTGGGTCAAGGCCAGAGATGGGTTCATCAAAAAAAAGATATTGCGGATATAAAGCAATGCCCCGGGCAATAGCCACGCGTTTTTGCATACCGCCACTAATTTCACTCGGGTAAAGATGATTGGCATGGGTCACATTCACCCGCTCCAGGCATTCATTAACCCGATAAAGTTTACCTTTTTCTGTCATATCGGTAAACATATCCAACGGAAATCTGACATTTGCTTCCACGGTTTCCGAATCAAACAAAGCACCTCCCTGAAATACCATTCCTATATTTTTTCTGATCTTTTTTTTCTTTTTAAAGCTCAATGAACTGAATACGATATCGTCATAGAGAATGCGCCCATGGCCGGTATGAAGCAGGCCCACGATGCACTTCAGCAAGACGGTTTTTCCGGAGCCACTCTGCCCGATAATAAGATTGGTCTTGTTTTCTTCAAAGACCATGGATATATCTTTTAAAATTTGCGTTTTCCCAAAAGATTTGTAAAGGTTTTCTATTTTGATCATGTTAACAACAGTTGCGTTAAGATATAATTGACAAACAGGATCAGAATGCTGCTTTCCACCACAGCCCGGGTACTTGATTTACCAACCTGCAGGGCCCCCCCGTAGGCATAGTAACCCCGGTAAGCTGCTACGGAAGTAATGATGAAACCAAAAATGGCTGCTTTAATGAGCGTATAGGTCACATAAAAGGGAATGAAGGCATATTGTATACCGAACAGGTAATCATGGGAACTCACTACCCCCGTAAAAATTCCTCCCAGCCAACCACCAATCAGGCCAATAAAAATACTCATGATGGTGAGAAAAGGCAGAAAAAATACAGCAGCAACTATTTTAGGCATTATCAGATAGCTGGCAGAATTCACCCCCATAATCTCCAGGGCATCGATCTGTTCGGTTATTCGCATTGATCCAAGTTCTGAAGCAATATTGGATCCGATTTTTCCAGAGAGGATCAGGGCAACAATGGTTGAAGAGAATTCCAGCAGCAGAATATCTCTCACTGCCAAACCAATAAGATAAGTAGGATACAATGGACTTTCCGTATTGTAGGAAGTTTGTATGGTAATAACGGCTCCAATGAAGACGGAAATGATGGCTACAATACCCATGGAATTGATACCCAGGAATTCGATCTCTTTGAGCGTTTGGCGGTAATACATCCTTTTTTTTTCGGGAGGTGCAAAAACCCTGCCCATCAATTCAATATATCGTCCAATATGGATCAGCAATTCTCTAAAAGGCTTGAGCATAAAATTCAAATATTTGCCAGAAGCTTATTTTTCAATTCAATTGCACCCTTACAGGCTTTTTCCTGTATGAGATGAACAGGATTCGATCCTGAAAAATGCACAGGATTGGGGTCCACTAAAAAAATGGGACAATGTATTCCCACAAAATTCACCAGGCCTGCTGCCGGGTATACACTGAGGGATGTGCCAATGATAACGAATATATCCGCCTGTTTTACCAGGGTAGCCGCTTCACTGATCCGGGGCACTTCTTCCCCAAACCATACCACATGCGGACGCAACTGATACCCCTTGTCACATTTGTCTCCTATATTCAGCTCCGATCCTTCAATGTCACAGATAAAAGCAGGATCACCCGTACTCCGGGCTTTCCTCAGTTCTCCATGCAAATGGATGATCCTGGAACTGCCTGCCCGCTCGTGCAAATCATCTATATTTTGGGTAATGATGCTGACCTCATAGTAACTTTCCAACTCAACCAACACTTTATGACCCTCATTGGGCTCTGCGTCCATAAGTTGCTTTCGCCTTTCATTATAGAAACGCAATACAAGACCTGGATCCTTCTGCCAGGCTTCCGGACTGGCTACCTCTGTGACATCATATTGATTCCACAGACCCCCCATATCCCTGAAAGTCTTCAATCCACTATCAGCACTCATGCCTGAACCCGTTAGTACCACCAGTTGCTGCATAACTGCCTAATCCAAATGAGTCACAAATAATGTTCATGCCGGATTGCCTGCATCCATCGCGTAATCCATCATACATTTATAAGCTTTATCCCCCTCGTTGATGCATCAGGCAGGCCAACTTGTTACGCACAAATTTAATGATTTTTTATAGATTCCTTAATCATCTTTCATTCAGAGATGGGTAGGTTTGTGTTTAAATCCTCACCGTATATCAATATGTTTATGAATAAAGGTTTTAAGATGGTGAATGACTTGCGCAACAAAGACCTCCCCATGCTGATGTTGGATCATGTTAAAAAAGATCCGGATCTTACCGCAGAAATCGGATTTTATTTTGAAAAAAATGAAACGACCATGAACTTTATTAATCATAAATTACTCACAGGCAGTTGATTAAAAAAGCTCATCGGGAGTTCCTGCATGTGCCAAAATTTGTGGCATTTTTTTAACGACAAAAATTTTTTTAAAGCAGGATAATCCAACCCATAGGCAATTGTATATCCTGAACATTACCGGGAGAACAAGCATCCCTGCATCATATCCGTTTTTTTTTTGGCAAACACCGCCTATTTTTCCGATATTTTAATTATTTTGGCCTTTCAATTTGTTATGATCCATAATAAACGCACAAGTACTTCGCCATATAATCAACTCATTTTAATATTTAAACTGATCAAGAATGAATCAAAAAACATTGCTTATGGGCACGCTGTCGGTGGTAGCATTAAGTGCCTGCAAACAGGAAAAAAAACCGGAACAGCCGAATATTCTTCTGATACTGGCAGATGACATGGGATGGTCGGATTTGGGATGCTATGGAGCTGAGATCCAGACTCCACACCTGGATTCTCTGGCATATAATGGCATCCGGTTTACCCAGTTTTTTAATGCTTCCATCTGCTATCCTTCAAGGGGATGTTTGCTAACGGGTTTATACGCCCAGCAATGCGGTATGATCAATGAACCCTATACGGGTTTTCACAATCCGGGATATCTTACCAACAGTGTAACGTTGGGTGAAGTATTGAAAGAAGCCAACTACCGGACGCTGATGGTGGGCAAGCATCATGGCAAAGACAACCCCTATGACAGGGGATTCGACAGATATTATGGCCTGCGAGACGGCTGTTGTAATTATTTCAATCCGGGCATTCAGCGTGAGGGAGAAGGACCTCCGGCCCGCAAAAACGGTTCTTTCCCAAGGAAATGGTGCATTGACGGTCAAACCCTGGCGCCCTTTACACCTGCCGAAAAAGATTTTTATACCACCGATTATTTTACCAAGTATGCGGTGAATTATCTGGAAACCTACCGTGATGAAGATAAGCCGTTTTTCTTATATCTATCATATACTGCACCTCATACGCCTCTTCAGGCCTGGCCTGAAGATATTGCAAAGTATGAAGATATGTATCATGAAGGCTATGAAAAGTACCGAAAGGCAAGGTATGAAAGGCAGAAAGAAATGGGTTTGATTGACCGGGATTATCCTTTATCAGCGATGAATTATGAAAATTGGGATTCCCTGTCTAAAGAAGAAAGAAGGAGAGAAAGCCGCCGGATGGCCGTATATGCTGCCATGATCGACCGGATGGATCAAAATATAGGCAAAGTACTGGGAAAACTCAGGAAAATGGGGGAATTGGACAACACCCTGATCTTATTCAGTTCTGATAACGGCGCCACTCCCGAAGAGCACGATCCACCAGGTCCCGGGTTTAATAGCGATACCGGCCAGATTGGCAGCATCACCCGCTGGGGCGCTCCGGGACCGGACTGGTCCAATGTAAGCAACACACCCTACAAGTACTATAAGGGCTGGACCCATCACGGCGGGATGTGCGCCCCGTTGATCGCTTTCTGGCCTGAAGGCATCAAAGGTGAAAACAGAATATCCGAATACCCAGGTCATTTTATCGATTTTATGCCAACCCTGGTAGAGGTGGCCGGAGCGAAATACCCCGAAACCTATAACGACGAAAAGATACCTCCGATGGAAGGAACCAGCCTTGTGCCGGTTTTCAATGATGAAAAACCTGCGGAAAGAGCGCTATTCTGGCAATATTCCGGAACAAGAGCTGTACGAAATAACGGCTGGAGGCTGGTGTCGGGAAAACGATCAGGCATGTCTTCCTGGTATGCCGGATCCGATACCACCGGTTGGGAGCTCTATAACATGAAGGTCGATAAAACAGAAACCGAGAACCTGATCGATCAATATCCGGAAAAAGCCGATAGCCTTGAAATGCTGTATCAACGGTGGTACGACAGGATGATGCAGCACATGGAGCGATAAGAAACATCGCAGCTTATCACCGCCCACAGTCCGCGGTGATAAGTCTATTCTATCCGGCAATAAACGGAGTGGTTAATTATCACATCAATCATTTTTTTGCCTATATTCATCAGCAAACCATCAGGGCTTTTCAGAGCGAAACCGGCAAACAACAATGGGAATGGCTGATTCCCGCAATTCACGTTATATACCGCTAACGTTAGCCGCCACTGGTGATAGTTTGTCAAACATTCAAACCACAATGAGTGACAATGAATGACTAAGGAATGACAACGGAGTAACCATGAATCTTGCCCGGCTCCTGACGGA
>CAYYLT010000034.1:0-2109 GCA_964472385.1 uncultured Bacteroidales bacterium | reverse complement strand
TGCCCGGCTCCTGACGGATGCCAATGCGTGACAATCGAATCACATCAACCCTTTTCCATGCCTTTCATCTTCTGCCATATGCTCCCTATTCATCATTATAAGGAGGAAAATCATCTCCTAGTTGGGCAGGCACGATACGCACCGCCTGTCCGCCATTGGCAGGCATCGAAATATCCAAAACGGTATTTGCATTAACGAGCTTCCGATCAATGGCCACATGGGTTCGGGTGTCTACCGTCTCATCGTCACGATATATGTGGGCAACATATTCCTTATCCGGCGACAAGAAATTCAGGGCCACCTTGAAGCTTCTTGCTTTTTTGCTGTTCAGTCCGCCAATAAACCAGTTTTCCCCGGACTGCCTGGCAATAACGGCATAATTACCGATGCTGCCGTGAATCACTTTGGTTTCATCCCATACAGTCGGGGCCTGGTTAAAGAACTCCAGTTCCGGCTCATTTCCAATGATGCCTTTTCCGGGCGTTCCGATTGCTTCCTGGGGTGACAGGGATGGTCGGTCATACCAGTATAGCCAGGTTAAGGGGCTGTAAAAGCATATGGCTTTGGCAAGCTGGTGGGCATGGCTCCATTTCTCGTCCACACGGCTGGTGTAATAGCAAATGGTATTATCGGCAGCACCCGCAAGCATGCGTGTGAAAAGGGTTGTAAGGCTTTGTTCGGTTTCCGGTGTTCCTTCATCTCCATTGATACCTTCTTGTGTCATCAGGTTGGGATAGGTGCGGCTATAACCTGTAGGCCGGTATTCATCATGTATGTCGACCATCAGTTCGTATTTGGCAGCCAACCGGACGACCCGATGCAGCCATTGCGTCCATTTTTGAGGTCCAACTTGCACAAAACCCAGTTTTACACCGGCCAGGCCCCAATCATGGTAGGTTGAAAACATCTCTTCCAGGGAGTAGTTTTCCAGGGCCACCCGGTTAACATACACAATGACACCAACATCGCGTGTTTTGGCATATTCAATAACCTCCTGCAGATCCAGATCAATATTCATAAAGACATCCTGGTTGGGGTATTTTCTTACGCGTCCTGAAGCAACTGTCATGGGATTGGCAGCAGAATCAAATTCAGCGCCATACCATCCGGTATCATACTCCACATACTGCAGGTTGTGCGTATGGGCAAAATCTGCGCAGGCTTTACCCCCTTCGGTGGTATTGGTCACCTCGCGGATGGATTGGCCGGGCCTGATCCAGGAAGGATCTTTGATTTTACTGGGTTCATTGAGATTGAGAATGATGTCGTTGTTCTCCAGCAGTTCCCCCGGGCTGGAAGCAATCATCAATACCCGCCAGGGTGTTGTGAGGGGAAGTTCGGATTGAACCTCACTGCCCAGCTCGGTGACCATTTCGTAAGGATTCTCTTCTGAACGGGATAGCTGCGCACGGGCAAAATTGACCAGCGCAGCTTCAGCGACAGCTACATAGGTATAATCATCTACCTTGATCGTCAGCGGACGGCTTATTCCGGAACCCATCTCACTGATCGGTTTTTCCCGGTATATCCCTTGGGGGGCACTGGTAACCCAGGCCGTATGATCATCGAAAAACCTGAATGCCGTATTTTCCTGCTTGATGGAAATTTGGTCGCCGGGATAACTGCCTTTGGGTATCCTGTATCGCAGGGCTACTCCAGAATCATAGCACCGGAAAACAATTTCCAGCGCGCCTTTTGGGGTGGATTCGTGGGCAAGTTTTACCACCAGCTCGTTGTAGTGATTGCGAATCACTGAGCGCTTGCCGTATACAGGCTTCCACACATTGTTGTGGCTGCTTTCTTCAGCAGAAAGAACGCTAAAGTTATCCTTCAACGAAGAGCCATCATTTAAGGTGAATCCCAAAGGGGAGGCATCCAGCAGGGCTTTGCCCCTGTAAGTTACACCATAAACCGGACAATCGGTTAATTCGTCTATCTCTTGAAGATCAAAATTCAAAACGATTTGCCCGTTGGGTGATTTGATTTCAGCGCTATAAGCTGAAACAGCAATGAAAGGGATTAGCAGCAACATGGCTACAAGTGATGTTACATTGATTTTTTTCATCTGTTTAAAATTTTTGTCGTTAAAAAAATGCCAAAAATTTTGGC
>CAYYLT010000033.1:0-17323 GCA_964472385.1 uncultured Bacteroidales bacterium | reverse complement strand
CCTATAGTTGATAATACCAGTCATTCAATCATCTTTTAAGATGCTTGTGCATGTCCTGGAAAAACAGGCATACAACCAAAAGATAGATATTGTCATCCAATAGATGCAAATATTCACCTTCCAATGAATTAATTGGATTAAAAATATAAATCTATTCCCGAACCAGGGGAACTTTAACCCTGAAACTTTTAATAAATCTCTTTAAAAATATTGAAAACAAAAAAATTGTAACTTCGTAATAGGCATAAACACAATAGAGTTATACATATGGGTAATATCCATAAACAAACATGAATTATTATATTGGAAATACTGATCTTGACTGGTATCGTTTTCTAAAAAGGATACATCCGGAGGATATTAACTTTTGGCAACCTAGTGGATTAACCCATTTTAAAGCTATCAAGACTGGTTCTCCGTTTTTAATGAAGTTAAAGAGTCCGATCAATAAGATAGCTGGTATCGGTTTTTTTATTTCCCATTCAATACTTCCCATTAACTTTGCATGGGAGGTTTTTCAGGATAGAAATGGTATTGACAATTATTCAGATTTTTATTCTAAAATCAAATCATATAGGGACCGGTTCAATCCTATTGAGGAAAATCCAAATATTGGATGTATTGTATTGACAAATCCTGTCTTTTTTAATGAGGCTGATTGGAACTCATTACCTGCAGGCTGGTCAAAAAATATTGTTCAAGGAAAAACATACAGTACCGACGATGAATATGGCAAAAAATACTGGAATATAATTCAATCTGTATTAATAAAGTATTCAGGAACTCAAACCTCAGAAGTAGTAAATGAACCAACTCCTCAATACAGTCAATATTGGACAAATGTGAGGATTGGCCAGGGCGCCTTCAGAATTCTGGTTACAGATGCTTACTCAAGGCGCTGTGCAATTACCGGAGAGAAAACTTTACCAGTATTGGAAGCTGCCCACATTAAACCGTATTCAATTTCAGGAATAAATACAATAAATAATGGCCTGTTATTACGTGCAGATTTACACAAACTCTTTGACACTGGCTATATTACAGTTACAGACAAATATGACATTGAGATCAGCAGAATGATAAAGGAAGACTTTGACAATGGCAGAAATTATTACAAATTTCATGGTCAAAGATTGATTTCCCTTCCCCACAGTAATATTGACTTGCCTAATAGGAATTTTTTAAAATGGCATAATGAAAATATATTTAGAACATAATAAGGCCCAACTCACAAAATCGCATATCATTACCCACTTTCAATATTTTCCTCATCCGAAGAATCAATGAATTTACCTTGCTGATGATTTGGCTTGCACAAAAGTTACATTTTACTATATTTTCATGTTAAAAGATTGCCAGAATTTTAATTTACTGGTATATTTTTGATTTTTTATTTTTCACCAGAATTTTGTATTTTTGGCATAAATTTGAATGAAAATGCCAAAGATTATTGAAAAGAAACTAATAGAAGAATTCAAAGGTAAAGCGTCATTCAATAGAAAAGAGCTTTTTGAATTCTTTAAGCATTATGAACCTGATTTGAAAGAGGGAACATTTGGGTGGAGAATCTATGATCTTAAAAACAAAAATATAATTAAACCCATAAAAAAAGGCATTTACACGATTTCTAATAAACAATCCTACAACCCTGTTATATCTGAAGAGTTGCTGAAATTAGGAAAAACAATCACAAATAATTTTGAAGATGTAAATTATTGTATATGGGATACTGCATGGATCAATGAATTTACCCGGCATCAGGCAAACAAAAAAATAATTTTCATTGAAACAGAAAAAGATTTTGTTGAGTCTCTTTATTATTATCTTAAAGATAATTTCAATTATGATTTTTATTTAAATCCTGATGAAAAGTCCATAAAGTATTATATAGCAGAGAGTACATTTCCAGTGATCATCAAAAAAATAATAACCCGTAGCCCGATAGAAAAAGTTAAAAAAAACAATACTTATATTAATATTCCACTAATCGAAAAAATATTAGTAGATCTTTTCGCTGAAGATAAACTATTCTATTATTATAAAGATTCGGAACTGGTAAATATCTATGAAAATGTCAGTAACAGCTATACCATTAACTTTACCACGCTTTTGGGGTATGCTGGAAGAAGAGAAAAAAAACAAGAGATAAAAGAATTCTTGAGGATAAATTTGAAATTAAGCCAACAAATCATTGATGATTAAAGAGAAATGTTTTACATCTGAATGGTTGAAGTCATTTAAAAAACAGGAAAAACACCAATTGATCCAGACAAATATTCTGGAAAAAATGATCTATGCGCTTCATTTGTTAGAACAATTAAAAAGCAATGGTCTTGATTTTATCTTCAAAGGCGGTACCAGTCTTATTTTTTTATTGGATGAAGACAATCGTTTTTCAATAGATATTGACATTATATGCAATGCTGAGCAAAAAGCTTTGGAAGATGTTTTAAATAAAGTCATTAAGACATCTTATTTTAATTCGTTTACGCTTGACGAAAAGAGAAGCTACCAGCCTGGAGTACCGAAAGCACATTACATTTTTGAATTTGAAACAATATTCAATACCAAAGCTCCTGCCAAAATTATATTGGACGTATTGGTTGATAAACACATATATCCGGAAATCATTAATAAATCTTTAAAAACCAAATGGATTGAAACAGATACTACCACCATGATCAATCTGCCTTCTATAGATGCCATTACCGGCGATAAATTAGCGGCATACGCTCCAAATACTACAGGCATACCATATTATAAGGGTGAACAAACATTTGCTATGGAAATTTGCAAACAATTGTTTGATTTAGGCAGGTTGTTTGAAAGAATTTCAAGCATCGAAACAGTAAATAATAGCTTTCAGCTACATGCAAAAAAAGAAATTACATACCGCCAATACAAAACAGCCGGAGACTTAACCCCTGAAATTGTATTAGAAGATATTATTGATACCTGCCGGATTATTACAAAGCGGGATAAAAATAAAGAAGAACCGGCCAAATCAAATTTCAGATTATTGCAGGATGGTATTCATGCTTTCAGTACCGGGTATCTTATGACCGGAAAATTCAGAATTGATGATGCAATAATAGCTGCCGTCAAAGTGGCACATCTGGCATCAAAGCTATTAGTCGGTGATTTAACTCCAATAAATTATTACAATGGAGTAAATATAAGACCACTTACTATTGAATATGAAGATTGGAATTTTTTGAACAGATTAAAAAAGCAACCGGATAAATCAGCTTTTTATTATTGGTATCATACAGTGAATCTTTTAAAACAACAACAATGACAAACGAACAAATAAGTCGGAGGCTTCAAAATAAATGATATCATTACCCATTTTCAATATCTTCCTCATCTGAAGTATCTATGAATTTACCCTCTTCAGGTATTGGTTCTTCTCGCATAATATTTTTTCCCATAGCCTGCTCAATCTTTTGAAGAATTCGTTCTTTACGATCTGCAAAGAAACCATAGAAATCATCATTATACATTAAATCCGGATTCACAACATGAGACTTCAGTATGGAGTTGAACTCTTCATCTGTAACACCAGCATGTTTTTTTAATCTGCCCAGATACTTACTGGGGGCATCTCCACTAACAATTCGATTGGTACGGGCTGACAAAGGAGTTTTATTTATTATACAGTCGAAATCGTTTCTCGGGATTTTATTTTTATTACACCAGGAAACAGGGAAGATGTGATGTATATCAATAGATTCCGAAAAATAGGTACTAAAATCAATTTTAGTAGCGGATAGCCAGTCCCTTGTATTCTCATCCATCAATATTGCATAAATTCCTTTATAGGCGGCACTGTTTCTTGTTCGAAGTGTATGAAGCCGGGAAGGTGAGAATATCGCATCGTATATATTTTTTGGCTCCGGACCCTTTAATCTAATCCAGTCTACTACCTGTAACATATCCAAGGCGTATCTTGTTTCATTGGCAGATCCATAAAGCTCACCAAATACTCCACACCAGAACCAACGCATCAATCTATTCTTGTTTCCCACATTGTCGATAACATTGCCAAGCTCGGCAATAATTGCAGCCATAGGAACCAACTGAGTAGTATAGGGAACATCCCGTGAATTGAAAATATGGTTTTCAAACAGGATTTTTGAAGCCTTAATGAATCCTTCAACGATCTGATCCCGGTATTTTTTCTAATCGGATAGGAAAAGATTGAGCATTTCTCTTTTTTTTGCACTAACCGCTGGTAAGTTATCGCTACCTGCAATTTTTTTCTGCTCTTTTCTTCTTTTATAGGTAGAGTAAAGTGTAATTGCTTGAATGATGTCAATGTTGCTGGTTCTGTCAAGAACTTTATGAGGTTTGAAATCATGTCTGATCTTTGCCCAATCGTCCTTTAAATAGAATTGTTCCGCCGCAAAAGAGGCTGTTAACAGTTCAAAAACCGATAACGAAACGCCACCGGTATTCACCTTTTCAAACACCTGGCATACTGCTTCCTTTGGATTGTTCTTTTTCATCACTATAACAGGAAGCATGTAACCGTTAATACCTTGGATGATCTTTTTGGCAAATTCATTCCAGAACTGTATTTTTTCCTTATTGTAATCCCAGTACTCAAAAAATGCCGGGAACCATTTATCATATTCATCAACCATATAAACCGGATACATCAGATTTTTGTACTCATACTCTGGCTTTGACAAATCAAGAACTACATCCCGACCAATATTTTCTGTAATTATCTTATTTTCATTAATTGAAAAAATAGCTTCTTCTAAATCAGCACCAGGATCCATTGCTTTTTCCATATCGATATAGTACCATCTTCTTATCTCGTAACCCTTGGCATTTTTTGTTTTTACAACCTTATTTGTAATGATTGCCTGATACAACGATGTTAGCCTTTGCTGTCCGTCCAATATTAGCAGTTCCGGTTCCTGGCCATTTAATACAGGGGCACCCTGAATTGGTGTTGTTTTAAACCGAATGGATTCATTACCGGTTTCGAGTAACATTACCGCCCCAATAGGAAAAGATTTTGCAACACTGGCAATAATTCCCTTGATCCGGTTATCGTCCCACACCCAGCTTCGCTGGAAATCCGGTAACTGAATTTTACCCTTGTTGATGTCTTTCAAAATGTCATAAAGGCTGGTCTTGGTTGAATCGAAAGTTTCCATAAAACCTGATTTTTTTATATTTTTTATTCAATTTCTTTGCTTTTTTTATAACCCTGATCTTCGATAAATTTAGATGGAATAAAATCAATAAATTTTGATTTATTAAATTTTTCTATCCACTTACCATGTTTATCTTTCGGTGAGTAAAACCATTTATTAGAGATAATATGACACTGTTTTCGAGTTCTTGTTAAAGCAACAATAAACTTACAGTATTCAATATCTTTTATTTCGTTATTAACTATTTTGGGAATAGAACCATCATTTGCACCAACAATAAAAACATGGCCTCCTGATAATCCTTTACTACCTTCAAATGTCCTGAGTAAAATAGTCGGCTCTTCAGAAACCTGGGCAGAAGGTTCCTCCTCTTCAGATGGAGAAAAATAATTAATTAACAAATCTGTATTTTCTGGGAATCTACTTCTAATGATATTTTTTTCCTCCTCCGAAAAATCCCTTGACTCTTGTTATATTCTGTTAATTAAAATTCAAATGTAATTTCAATTGTTTCAAGGATATTGATTTGGGAATAGATTACCACGAGAAAATGATATTGAAAGTTGGTTTGGTAGAGAATTTTATTGATATACTCTAACCATTTATTAAAAAACTTTGGAAATTAATGAGTAAAAAATATAGATCTTACTATTGGTTCAAAATTAATTTTCATACAAAACCTTATTCTTTGCTAATTTCTACTTCAATCAAAATTTTTAACCCCAAAAAATAACTTTCTTACCATTTTTCTTACCTTTGAAATAATTGAACCCATCAAACCAATCCATGGACGCATTCAAGCTTCACAGACAGGTTGTTGACAACTACAGGCGTTACCTCCAGTCCTTCACCAACATCAGGGACCCACGGATAAAGGAGTATGTGGATGAGGCCTTTGAAGAGGAAGGATTCATCCCTGAACCGCTGATACAGTTTAATCCTGCCTATGACCGGGGTGAAAGTCTTGATGATCTGGTGAAAGAAGGCAAAGCTCATGAAAAATTAAAACGGATATTCGGAGATTTCAACTTGTATAAGCACCAGGTGGAAGCCATTAGGCTCGGGATCAACGGGAAGGGATTCATCGTCACTTCCGGCACCGGATCGGGCAAATCGCTTACCTACATGGCCACCATCTTCAACAACCTGCTTAAGCAAAAGGAGAAAAAGAAGGGCATCAATGCCATCATCGTTTATCCCATGAATGCCCTGATCAACTCCCAGGAACAGGAAATTGCCAAGCTCGAGAACAATTACGGAGATGATTTTCCAATTTCCTATGCCAAGTATACGGGTCAGGAAGACCAGGAAACAAGGCAAAAGATAAAGGAAGATCACCCTGATATCATTCTGACGAACTATATGATGCTTGAGCTGATCATGACCAGGTATTCAGAGCAATGGATGCGTGAATCAATCAGGGAGAATCTGAAATACCTGGTATTTGACGAACTTCATACATACAGGGGACGACAAGGCTCCGATGTATCCATGCTGATCCGTAGAATCAAGCATCAGGCCAGAAATGAGATCCTTTGTATTGGAACATCCGCTACCATGACAACGGGCGAGAGCGCCGAAGACCGAAAAAGCGCCGTGGCAAAGGTCGGGGAAACCATCTTCGGGGCTGAGTTCACCACCGGTCAGATCATTGAGGAAAGTCTCATAAACTCTACCAACTATCAGGGCAGGCTCCCGGAAAGCGAAGAACTTAAAAGCGCTATTGAAACAGGAATTGATATTCACCAGGATGAGGAACATTTCAAAACCCATCCCCTGGCCATCTGGCTGGAAAACAAAATCGCCCTGAAACGTGATAAGGGAACCATCGAACGGGAAAAACCTTCGACGTTGACCCATATCGCGGAAACCCTGGAGGCGGATTCCGGAGCAGAAAGAATCGAGTGTGAAAAGGTTCTGAAGAATCTTCTCAAGTGGGCTGAAAACCTGAGCATTGATGCAAAGAAAAAAGGAGCAGATCAGGGATACCTGCCCTTCAAGATCCATCAGTTCATTTCCCAGACAAGCACCGTATTTGTTACCCTCGATCCGCCGGATTCACGTGAAATAACCATCGAGACGGGGTTGTATTCCAAAAACCAGGAGGGCCGGGATCAGTATATCTACCCGGTATTGTTTAGCAGGTACAGCGGGCATGAATTTATCTGCGTTCTGAAGGACTTTGAAAACGGTAAGCTGAAACCACGCGAACCGGAAGATATTCCCCAAATGCTCACCAAGACCGACGCCAAAGGAAAGAAGCTTACGGAGGAAGATTTTCCAGCCGGTTACCTGATTATTCCACACAGCAATGATGAAGAGCTATGGAACGATGAAAACATAGAAAGCCTGCCCGATAGCTGGTGGCAGAATAAAAACGGGAGCATTGAACTGGATGCCTATTACCGGTTTCAGATTCCACGAAAGATCTATTTTGACAGCGAAAGTCATTTTTCAGACAAGCCGGATTATGACCAACAGGGATGGTTCATTCCTGCCAAACTAAGGGTTGATCCAACTGCCGGCATCGTGTATGAGGACATCAAGACCAATGAAAACACCAAGCTGATGCGGCTGGGCAATGAAGGGCGAAGCACCGCAACAACAACACTTTCCTACAATGTTATCCGGGCATTGCATGAGCAGAGCGAACCCAAAGATTATCAAAAACTCCTGAGCTTTACGGATAACAGGCAGGATGCTTCCCTACAAGCCGGGCATTTCAATGATTTTCTGACCACCCTAAGGCTGCGGTCAGCATTGTATCATGCGTTGAAAGAAAATGATCAGGGTCTGAAAATATTCAACATCGCGGAAAGAGTATGTGAGAAGCTTTCTTTAAAGGAAAGCGAATACGCCATGGAACCGAATGATGAATGGCCGGACGAGGAGAACGAAAGAGCCCTGAAGGATTTTCTTCTGACCCGCATCATCTATGATTTGAAAAGAGGCTGGCGTTACATCCTTCCCAACCTGGAACAATGCGGATTGCTTGGAATACATTATGAAAAGCTTGAGGAGTTCTGCCAAAGGAACGATTTCTTCCGGGGATTGCCGCTCCTGGAATCTCTGCCCGCTGAAGAACGATACGACATAACCAGCCAGGTGCTGAATTATTTCCGCACATCCTATTCCATATACGATCCTTTATTATTAGAACAACGCGGCGAAAAGGAAAATTTCATCAAGCAAAAGCTTGACAGCGACAAGATATGGTCGCTGGACAGGAATGAAAAGATTGAGGTTCCCTATTACCTGGTACCGGCCAATCCCGGAAGAACGAGAAGATTTGTCTATACTGCCAGCCTCGGACCCCGTTCGAATATTGGAAAATATTTCAGAAGGCTGTTTATAGAAAAGGGAATGGAACCCCTGCCAAATGATGCATATCAGGAATTCATCGTGGAACTTTGTGATACACTGAAAAAAGGAAATTTCCTGAAAAAATATGATGAGATCAAAGGCGACAGGGGAACCGTGCAGGGCTACCAGCTCAGATCGGATAAGATCATTTGGAAAGCGGGAGATGAAAAACACGTGCCTCCTGACAAAGTGAGGGTATCGGCTTACGGAGGTTTGGATATCAGGCCGAATGAATACTTTAAGGAGCTGTACCGGTACGATTTTACAACCTACAAAAAATCCATCGAAGCCAGTGAACATACGGGACAGCTAAGCAATACCGACCGCATTGAAAGGGAAAAGCATTTCAGGTCGGGTGACATTTCGGCCCTGTATTGTTCCCCTACCATGGAACTTGGGATCGATATTGCCGAACTGAACATCGTACACATGCGCAATGTACCTCCCAATCCGGCCAACTATGCACAGCGTTCGGGCAGGGCAGGAAGAAGCGGACAGGCTGCACTGGTATTTACCTACTGCTCCTCCTGGTCGCCACATGACAGGAATTACTTTAAATCCAGGGAGGATATGGTGGCGGGAAAAGTGGTGCCTCCGAAAACAGACCTCAGAAATCAGGAGCTGATCCTGTCCCATTTCAATGCTTACATCCTGATGGAGCTTGGACTGAGTGACCTGAAAATGGCAGTTTCTGACATCATCGATATCAGCAGGCCGTCTGAACTGAAGGTTAAAGAAGAAATTGAAAACCATATCAGGGATCAGATCAGCCATCGGAAGGATACCCTGATCGATGAATTTAAAAACATCCTCTCCGGAATATATCCCGAGCTAACTGCCACCTGGTGGTTCGGTGATAACTGGCTTTCTACCCGTGCCGGTTCCTTTTTCGACCGGTTCAACAGTGCATTTGATCGATGGCGGGCATTGTACAGGCACGCTATTTTGATGCAGGACAAAGCCAACCAGATCATCAAGGACCCTACCATAAAATATTCCAGCGAGGAGGCCATAGATGCCAGAAGACAAAGAAGCGTAGCTGAAAAACAAATAGCTTTGCTGAGGAATGACAGCAAGAGACTGTTCGGGAACGAATCGGAATTCTACGTGTTCCGTTACCTGGCTTCGGAAGGATTCCTGCCGGGATACAATTTTACCAGGCTTCCGGTACGGGCTTTTGTAGGATACAAGCATCAGGACGAAGGCGAATACATTTCAAGGCCCCGGTTCATTGCATTAAAGGAGTTCGGGCCGCAGAACCTAATCTACCACAATGGAAACAAATACCGGATCAACAGGATGATGCTGCTGGATGCGGAAGCCAGGACCAGGCCCCTGAAGATATCCAAACAGACCGGTTATGCTTTTCTGGATGACGAGGCCAACCTGGCCAACAACGATCCCATAACCCGCCGGGAATTAAAAAGTCAGGACAGCGCCGAAAGACTTACTTCCATTCTGGAACTCAACGAATCGGAAGGTTATCCCCAGGAAAGGATCTCCTGTGAGGAAGAAGAAAGGATGTCGCAGGGCTTTGTCATCGATCAATATTTCAGATACATAAACGGCCTGCAAAGCACCAGCAGGTCTGTCATCAAGCTGGGCGACAAAAAACTTCTCAATCTTATCTATGGACCGGCAACCGAGCTGATACAGCTCAACAGAAAATGGAGACGCTCCAAAGATTCCAACGGATTCCATATTGACAACAGAAACGGAAGATGGCTCAGGCAAAGGGATTTGGAAAAGGAAGAAACAAAAAACCATGCCAGGGAGGTGATGCTCATGGCCCGCGACACATCAGATACCCTTTACATCCAACCCGTTAAAGATCTTGAGGTCAACCCCGAACAGGTGGTTTCCCTGAGCTATGCCCTCAAGCGGGCAATAGAGCAGATGTTCCAGACCGAAGAAAACGAGGTGGGCGTTTGGGTAATGGGCGATCCCGAAGCTCCCAACATCATGATCTACGAAGCTTCCGAAGGAAGCCTGGGAATTCTTTCCCAGCTTATTGAAAACCCCGCAAGCATGAAGGAGCTTTTCAGGGAAGCTTACAAGGTTCTGCATTTTGATACCCAAACACGTGAAGACATGGAACCCGGTTTACCAAAGGCAACCTATGAAGATCTGCTGTCCTATTACAACCAGCCCCATCATGAGATACTGGATCGGTTCGGGATCAAAAAGCCCCTGGAAAAACTCATGGACTGTGAAATTGAAAACATACAGGGGAACCGGGATCGTCAGGGGCATTATCAATCCCTTATGGATGAGTATGATAAAAGTTCTTCAACGGAGGAAAAATTTCTGAAGTTTTTATACCAAAATGGTTTCAGCCTCCCGGACAAAACCCAGGTAAACATACCCGATTTTTACGTCAGCGTGGATTTTGTATATAACCTGGATTCCGGGCCCGTCCTGATTTTCTGCGATGGTTCGGTGCACGACGATAACCAGGTTCATGACGATGACAGCCACAAAAGGGAATTGCTTCGGGAAGCAGGTTACGACGTGATCGAATGGCACTATTCAGAGCCTCTGCAAAAACTGGTCGAACGAAGAAAAGACGTATTCAGGAAAATTTATTGATATGCCACAAACACAATACAAGCCGGGTTCATTGGTAAATTTTAGGGACCGGGAATGGATGGTTCTTCCCTCGGAAGATCCTGAGCTGACCCTATTGAAACCGCTTGGAGGATCGGAAGAAGAGATCACAGGAGTCTACCATAGACTGAATATCCCCGGAGAAGAAATTGACGAAGCAGAATTTCCACCGCCAACTTCCGATGACCTCGGTGACTTTGAAACGGCAAAATTACTTTTTGATGCGGCGAGACTCTCTTTTAGAAATGCAAGCGGCCCTTTCCGCTGCATGGGCAAGCTCTCTTTCCGGCCCAGAGCTTACCAGATGGTACCCCTCACACTGGCCCTGAAACAGGATTTCACCCGCCTGATGATTGCCGATGATGTGGGGATCGGAAAAACCATCGAAGCGCTGATCATCATCAAAGAATTGCTGGAAAGGGGAGAAATTAAAAAATTTGCTGTTATCGCCCCGCCCCATCTTTGTGATCAGTGGAACCAGGAAATAAAAGACAAGCTGGATCTTGACTCTGAGATCATACGTACCAGCACGGCAGCATCCCTCGACAGAAAACTGCCGGACGACCGCAGCATCTTTTACCATGTGCCGTACCAGGTGATATCCATCGATTACATCAAATCCGATAAACGCAAAGGAATCTTTCTCAATGATTGTCCTGATCTTGTTGTTGTGGATGAGGCCCATACCAGTGCCCTGCCGGAAGGATCCAAGTCAAAGGCACAGCAACTTAGGCATTCCCTTATTCATGATATTGCCAAAATTAAAAATCAACATCTGCTTCTTCTTACTGCAACCCCTCATAGTGGTAAGGACAGTGAATTTATTTCACTGCTTGGGCTGTTGAGAGAGGAATTTTCAGGTTACAGCTTTGAAAATATAGACAGAAACCAAAGGAGGAAAATTGCCCGGCATTTTATACAGCGCAAACGTGAAAACATCAAACGATGGATGAATGAGGTAACCACCTTCCCCGAAAGGGATTCAAAAGAAATTGCCTACAAGCTTTCCCCAAAGTACAATTTATTTTACCAGGATATTTTGCGGTTTGCCAGGGGAATGGGCAAAAAAGGAGAAAATACCCGCACGGAAAAAATCCGCTACTGGGCTGCCCTGGCCCTGCTGAGGGGTGTGATGTCAAGCCCGGCAGCAGGATTCAGTATGCTTCAGAACAGACAAACCAGGATTCTTGATGATGAGGGATTGAATGAACTGCAGGAACAGAATAATCCTTTGTTTGAAGATGAGTCGATTACTTTCGATGAAGGACAATCCACCCTGATCGATAATTCGGAACTTCATGAACAGGAAATCAAGGAACTGGAGGAGCTAAGCAGAAGCATACAAGATTTAAGGGGTACGGAAAATGATTATAAGGCGGCTACCGCCGTAAAATATGTCAGGCAATGGCTGGATGAGGATTATCAGCCCATCGTATTCTGCAAATACATTGCTACAGCCAAATACGTGGGAGAGATCCTCAAAGATGAACTGCCTAAAAAGGTAGATGTTCAGGTGGTTACTTCAGAGCTGGCAGACGAACAGAGAAAAGAGAAAGTGGAAGCCATGGGCCAAAGTGAGCAACGTGTGCTTGTAGCCACCGATTGTCTAAGTGAAGGCATCAACCTCCAGGAATATTTTACGGCTGTATTGCATTATGACCTTCCCTGGAATCCCAATCAAATAGAACAACGGGATGGCCGGGTCGATCGTTTTGGTCAGATCGCCGGGCAGGTTAAATCTTACATTCTTTGGGGTGAGGATAACCCCATCGATAAGATAGTCCTTGAGGTGCTTATTAGAAAAGTCAGGGACATACAAAAAGCCATTGGCGTGACTATTCCTCTGGGTGAAGCAAGCCAGTCGGTTATGGATGAAGTGCTCAGGGAAGTACTTCTGAAGGGTGAGCAGGAAGCCAGGCAGTTGGAGCTCTTTGCCGACACTCAGGATAAGATCTCCAATGAACTGGAAGCAGCAAGGGAGAAGGCAGAACGGCTGAGAACCATTTTTGCTCATGAAACAATCGATAAGGAAAAAATAAAGAAAGGTCTGGATGAGGTAGATGAGGCCATTGGGGATGTGGAGACGGTTGAGCATTTCGTTACCCGGTCGCTCGTTCATCTTGGTGCATCTGTCAAAAAGAATGAAGAAGGATATGACCTTTACCCCCAAAACCTTCCCCAGCATCTGAAAGCTTATTTCGGAGATAAGCAAAAGGCGAGGATCGGCTTCTTGTCCCCTACTCCTAAAAAACACCGCTACATAGGGAGAAATCATAAATTTGTGGAACAGCTCTGTCAATTTATGCTTGCCCTGGCGTTTGACGGTCATAAGGAGTATCAAAACGTGGCGAGGGTATCGGAAATACAGACGGATCGTGTGAAACGCAAAACCACCCTGGTGATGTTCCGGGTACGGAATGTCATCAAGGAAGCCAACACCCGGAAGAAAGTAGTTGGGGAAGAGATGTACCTGTGGGGATATGAAGGAAGTGGTGAAGGCGCCAGGATACTGGGTTATGCCGAAGCAAAGGAATTGCTGGTTTTAGCGAGGAGCCTGGTCAACCTGAGTATTGAGCGGCAGAAGCAGGATCTGGAAAAGGAGCTGGATCATTTCAGGGAACTGGAACCCCAATTCCTGGAACTGGCCAGGGAACGAGCCGAACATCTTGTTGAAGCGCACGGAAGGTTCAAGGATTTGGTTGGCGGACGCAGGTATGAGAAAGCAGAACCGGTATTGCCGCCGGATGTCATGGGAGTGTACATTTTGATGCCAAAACCAAAAGATGCATAGTAGAATGAACTACACCTCGATCACCATACAGGGCAACATCCTCTCGCATGAGATCATCGGCAAGATCCAGCAGGACGGCTCCTTTAAACACCAGCAGCCTCAATCTTTCGGCTTTTCCGGTCGAGGCGAACTAAGGGACAGGATAGGTCTTGCCTGGTCGGAAGCCAAAACGCTCTGGCAATTGTTTCAAAGCAAAAGAGAAAAACTGAAGGATAACGAAACCGGCACCAGCATCACCCGAAAATTCTGGATCTTTCAGTTGCTATACGAACTGGGCTATGATATTGAAAACGCCCGTGCCGAAACTGTCAACGGCAAATCCTACAACATCACCCACCGGGCTGTCAACCTGGACGGCTTCCCCCTGATCATCATGGGCGTGAACGAGCGGCTGGACAAAAAACCCGAAACAGGCACCCTCCGCATGTCCTCTCACGCGCTAATGCAGGAATACCTCAACTATACCGAGCACCTTTACGGGATCATTTCCAACGGGACATCCCTGCGGATCCTGAGGGATTCCAACCGACTGTCCCATCTGGCCTACCTGGAATTCGACCTTGAAAAGATCATGGAGGACAGCCTCTACAATGAGTTTGCCCTGATGTACCGCATCATCCATGCCACCCGGATGCCCCGGAAACAGGAAGAGGTTGAAAACGCTATCATCGAGGAATACCATCAGGATGCCCTGGACTCCGGCGCCCGTATCCGTGACAAACTCAGGGATGCGGTGAAAGAGGCCATGGAAACACTGGCCAAAGGTTTCCTGGAGCATACTTCCAATGAGCAGTTTGTGGAACAGGTCAGCAACAACCAGGTGGATCCCCGAACCTTCTACCATCTGCTTTTAAGGGTGGTTTACCGGATCATCTTCCTGGCCACCATCGAGGAGAGAAACCTGGTGTTTACCCCCATTGGCAAAAACGATGCGGACAGGGACCGAAAACTGAAGCTGCGGGAAATCTACAACAAGTATTATAGCATAGAGCGGTTGAGAAGATTAAGCCAGGCCTCGGTATACATTGATTCCGGCAAAAGCGATCTGTGGCAGGGATTGATCACCTCCTTCCGGTTGTTTGAACCCCTTGGATACGGTAGAGAATTGGGCATTTATCCTTTGGGCGGAAAGCTGTTTGCCCGCGATTCGCTGAAAGAAAACGGCATCAACCTGGAAGAGCTGAAAACCGGCAACCGGTATTTCCTGGAGGCATTCGGCAAGCTTACCCTTTTCCGTGATGAACGAAATGTGCTGACCCGGATCAATTACCGGGATCTGGACGTGGAGGAGCTTGGTTCGGTGTATGAGGCCCTGCTCGACCTGAATCCTTATTTTCAAACGGAAGGGGCCATCCCGGCCTTTGCCTTTGGCAAGGGCGCCGAGCGAAAATCTACCGGTTCCTATTATACCCGGCACGATCTGGTAGCCCAGCTCATCAAGAGCGCTTTGATCCCGGTGATGGAAGAACGGCTCCATGCAGCAGGCAATAATCCGAAGAAACAGGAACAGGCCATTCTGACCATGAACGTGTGTGATCCGGCAGCAGGATCTGGGCACTTTCTTCTGGCTGCGGCCAGAAACCTGGGGTTCGAGCTGGCAAAGATCCGCTCCGGTGAAGAAAATCCCGGGGAAGGCTACGTGCTGGAAGCCACACGCGATGTGATCAGCCACTGCATTTACGGGGTGGACAAAAACCCGGCTGCAGTGGAACTGTGTCAGTTGAGCCTGTGGCTGGTGGGCCACAACAGCGGAAAACCCCTGAACTTTTTGGATCACAAGATCAAATGCGGGGACTCTCTGATCGGTGTGGACGACATGCAAAAGCTAAAGGAGGGCATACCGGATGATGCCTATAAGCCGCTACATAACGATCACAAAAAGGCCGCGCAGTATTTTAAGAAAGAGAACAAGAGTTTCAAGAAGACCCGGCAGATGAACCTGTTTGCGCAGAACAGCAAGCTGGAGGACAACCAGCGGCAGTTTGCCCAAAGGTACCTGGAGATCGACCGGTTGCAGGAAGATGATGTAAAGGGAGTTGAAGAAAAAGAGAAACAATTCCGCAAGCTCAAGTATGATCCGCTATGGGCACGGGATTATTCCGCCTGCAATTTGTTTACCTGGGCCTTTTTCCAATCCTATGAAGAAGACCAGCCGGAACATAAAACTGTGCTTTCACAAAACATTACCCGGTTGCTGCAATCGGCCGGCAGCATCAACGCGCAGTTGGAAGGCATTGCCGACGCGAAAGCCGAAGAGTTAAAGTTTTTCCACTGGCCGCTGGAGTTCCCGGATGTTTATGAGAAAGGCGGTTTTGATGTGATCATTGGCAACCCGCCCTGGGAAAAGATCAAGCTGCAGGAGAAGGAGTTTTTCTCCACACGGGACGAAGACATTGCCAAGGCGGCCAACAAAGCCAAACGGAACAAGCTGATCAATCATTTACAGGATGCCAACCCTAAACTGTACGATGAATACCTGGAGACTCTGAATTATTCCGAGGCTTCGGGCAAGTTCATCCGGAGCAGCGAAAGATTTCCCCTGACCAGCAGCGGCGATATCAACACCTATTCCATCTTTTCCGAGCTGGCAAAAAACCGGCAGAACCAAAACGGCAGGAGCGGCATTGTGGTGCCCACCGGCATTGCCACCGACGATACCAACAAGCTTTTTTTCGGTGAACTGGTGGAGGAAAACCGGCTGGTTTCCCTGTACGATTTTGAAAACCGGAAAGGATTGTTTCCTCATGTGCACCGCAGCTATAAATTTTGCCTTCTGACTACCTCCGGCAAGCCCCTAGAAAAAGGTTATGAGGCCCAATTTGCTTTTTTCCTGCATGATGTACTGGATCTGATGGACAAGGATCGGGTTTTCACCCTGAGCCGGGAAGATTTTCTGAACATCAATCCCAACACCAAAACCTGTCCGGTATTCCGAACCCGGCAGGATGCTGAGCTTACCAAGAAGATATACAGCTATGTGCCGGTATTGATCAATGAGGAAAAGAATCAGAATCCCTGGGGGATTTCATTCATGGCCATGTTTCACATGAGCAACGATTCGGATAAATTCAGGACAGAAGAGGAATTAAGTAATGAAGGATTTGAACTGAAGGGGAACCGGTTTGTGAATGAGGAAGGTGAAGTTTGGCTTCCCTTGTATGAAAGCAAGATGATCTGGCATTATGACCACCGGTTTGGCAGTTACGAAGGGGTAGATTCGAGATCCAGTACGCATATCAAGCATCCTTCAGAAGAGGAATATCAGGATCCGGAGTATTTGATCAAGCCGTGGTATTGGGTGGCTCAAGAAAAAATTAAAGAGAAAATTCCAGATTCAAAGTATTTGTCGGGTTGGAGGGATATAACAAATTCTACAAATGAACGAACGACT
>CAYYLT010000032.1:0-17381 GCA_964472385.1 uncultured Bacteroidales bacterium | reverse complement strand
ACACAGGCTGCTATTACCCGGAAAAATCCCGGATAATACCAGGGTAGCTTGGGTTCTTTTCTTATTTCTATTTGGCTGTCCTTTCCAAATATTTTGTCTTTGGAATCTTCCGCATAGTATTGATGAATCATTTCATGGTTGAGTGATTCCTTTTCATCTTTTATCATTCCTGCATCTACCATTGCCGGTAGAGAGATGCCCGCTTTAACAAGCCGTGTTTCTTCTCCAACCGGTGTGTTCATAATAACATAAAAGCGTTTTAATTTTAATGAATCTTGCTTTTTTCCGAGCAGTGTTCCTGCTATCATCCCGATAAGGGCCATAGCCGTTGAAAGGAATACTGCCGGCTCAAAAGCTGGTTCAATGGCTTCAAAGAAATTCAGTTTACTTGTAAGCATGGTTGTGGAAACTACTGCTATATAAGTAATGATGCCGGCCAACAGGGAGAACCACATGCCTGTATTGTTGGACCGTTTCCAGAAGACCCCGAAATAGATGGGTATCCCGATGAATGACAGGAGGGTCATCGCCAGTTTGATATACTCCCGGATGGAACCAATGTAGTTGCATAGGTAAGCTGCCAGTAAAACTGAGACTACGGCCCATATCCTGCCTGCCCTCAGGTAATGCCTGTTGCTTTTTCCCGTGGACAGTATTTTACGGTACAGGTAGTTGGTCAGCATAGCCGAGGAGGTTGTGGAAAAGGTAGCAGCAGAGGACATGGCTGCAGCAAAAAAGCTGATGATAATGAGCCCGATCATCCCTACAGGCAGGATCTCATTCATAACAATACCCCATGAAAGCTCGGGATCTGCCATACCCGGTTTATAGATAGCAAATAAAATACCATAGATGGCAAAAAGCAAGGTGATGATGCGTTTCCAAAGATGTCCCCAGGCACATTGGGTAGCAGCACGTTCGTTTTTTGAAACGGCTATCCAATTGTATATCCACGGTGCAGCTATGCCTCCTACCAACGCAGAGAGGTTGAGGGCTAAGATGGTCCAGATGGTCATCCGCTCCGGATCAACCAGATTCCAGATCTCCGGATTTTGTGTGCTATATTGATGAAAAGTATCCCATCCGCCAACTTCCATCCATAGAAATGGAAGCATGATAAAACACAGGATGATCAGGACCACCAACCCCTGGAAAATGTCCGTCAGGAGTGTTGACATCATACCTCCGGAAAATACATAAGCGGAAACCACCACGGTGATGATCCAGATGCAGGTAGTAACGCTAAAAGAAGTCAGGCCGGTAAGAATTTTTGCTACAGCCAGCAGAAACATCCCTACAAACAGGATGCAAATGATTCCGGCTACAACAGAATACAGCGAGGCAATGTATTTTTCATACCGCATTTCTATGAATTCAGAAATATTATAAACGCGTGCCCTTCTGAAATAGGTTGAGAACAAAAAGTAAATGGGCGTTGCAAATAAAAAACTCCACCAGTACCATACCCCCGATAAGCCCGTTTCATAAGCTCCTCCGGCAACCACCACTGCCTCATTCCCGGCAAGTGCCGAAGCGAATATGAAAATAAACGAGACCAGTGCACCCCACTTACCACCGGCTACAAAAAAGTCGCTCAGGGTTTTTGTTTTTCTCCCACCATATATTACACCTATGTACAGGGTGATGACAAAATACAGGAGTATAATTGAAAAGTCAATCCAATGCAGGCCAAATATCATCATGGATTAAGGTTAAAAGGTTTACATAGGATAGGGTCTGCTGAAAAACAAAAAAGAGTTTTAAAATCAATAGGATATATATCATTTGGTTGAACTAACATGATAAAGATTTGATGGCATTCTTTTTTATGCCTCTTTCCAGGTCTTTTGGGTATATTCAACTGCTTTTTTCACCCCTTCGGTTCCCATGCTGCCCCATTCCTCGATGCAGAGCCATCCGTTAAATCCTTTGTTTTTTAAAAAGGCAAAAACTTCTTTTATCGGCACAATGCCAGTACCGAGCAACACCGGGTCCATTTTACCTTTAGTTGCCGTTTCGGCCACATGGATGGTGGCTACCTGGTCGTACACTTTTTCCAATACCTCTAGGGTGCGGTCTTCACCAGCTACCAGTATGTTGGCTGTATCGAAATTGACCCCGATGGAAGTGTCTTTGATCTGTTCGGCGATCGAAAGAAAAATGTCCGGGGGATTGCTGAAATCCATATAATCCCAAGCCCCTGGTTTTGAATGATCTTCGAATACCAGCTTGACCCCAAATCGATCCGCTACCGGGGCAATCTGATGAAAGTAATCCACCACCAGATCAATACCCTTATTAATCGGCATCCGTGGATGGCCCTGACCGGCAGTGATGCGCAAGAATTTCGCACCTACATGCGAGGCCAGTGCGATATCATGTCGGAGATACTCAAGCTCACGTTCCCGCTGTACCGGATCGGGATGGGTAAAGTCCGGGTAGGTGGTGATCATAACAAGCGGTAACCCTACTTCATTCAATTCTTCCTTTAATCCGTTAATATACCTGGGGGTATGGTTTTTTAGCTGGATGAGCCCCAGATCAAATCCATCCAGGTTCAAATTTTTGCATAATGTGGCGTATTCTTTTATCGTCATTTCTCCGTTGACGATCTTTGGAAAAAGGGAAACAGAGAGACAGCTTATTTTCATAATATCAAGGCTTTAAGAATATATGCATGCAGTTTTTTCACTATGGGATTGATTTCTTATGAGAGGTAAAGTAAAGAGATTATCGCCAGATATGAATCTACAATTTTATCCAATTACTATATTATTTTAACATATTGTTGTAATTTTTATGCAGAAAGTATTAATATTGTATGGGGAACCATGGGTATTTATTTGCCGGTATTAACTTGAGTCTGTCTATAAACTCAAGTGTTAACACATCATCTGCTTCGTTGGCTTCAGATCGTATTACTCATGCATAACTTCGTTTTGTCGCCTCGTAGCTGATCTACTAAAGACTTTTTCAGCAAACCCTATTTATTTTATGAGGCCTCAGATAAAAAAGGTCGGATCTTTTCATTCACAGTCCTTTGATGTGGTTGAAGTCAATGGCCCTCATTTCTATTCGCACTGGCATTATCATCCCCAGTGTGAGATCATGTATGTGCAGGAAAGCACAGGGACAAGGATCGTCGGGGACAATATTCAGCGCTTCAAACCCGGTGAGATCGTTTTTATGGGCCCTGAAGTGCCTCATATCTGGAAGAATGATCATCCGTATTACAGGGATCGTGAAAAAAGAAATGCCCGGGCTATTGTGATTTATTTTTCAAAGGATTTTTTGGGAAAAGATCTGGATGATATTCCCGAGATGTTTGAGGTGAAGGAGTTGATAAGGAGAGCAAGACAGGGCATTTTATTACACGGGCAGACCCGGAGGAGGATGGTATATCTTTTAAAGCAATCGCTGAACACAGAAGGGTTGGATCGGTTTATCCTGCTTTTCAATATGCTTAAATGGATGGCCCAATCCAAAGAATATGATGTGCTGTCGAGCAGGGTATTTTCTAATACCTTTACCCGAAGAGAGTTTGACCGGATTAACATCATATATCAATACATCCTGGAACATTTTAAAGAACGGCTTCGCTTGGAAGATGTCTCCCGGATTTCCAGCATGTCACCCAATGCTTTCTGCCGGTATTTCAAGTCACGGACGGGCAAAACGTTCGTCAATTTTGTGAATGAGGTAAGGGTGGGCTATGCCGGTAGGTTGTTGATTGAAAGCAAAATGACTGTTTCTCAGATATGTTATGAATCGGGTTTTGAGAATTTTTCGAATTTCATTCGTCAGTTTAAGAAAATCAAGGGCATAACGCCGAAGAACTACCGGGCACGGTCTGTTGGGTAGAGGAGACCAACGGAGGGATTTGCGCATTTTGCCTGACTACGTGCCTTAGCCTGTCATTACCTGGGTTTGTTGAAAAACAAAAAAACCCGCATGCTTCATTGCTGTTCAGCATATAAGCATGCGGGTTTTTATACAGTGGATGTTAGTGTTTAAAGCTCTTTAAGTTTGATGTTACGGTACCATACATCGTTTCCGTGATCCTGGAGTCCAATATACCCATTGCGGTATTTACCGAATTCTTCAAATTCGCTGAACTTGCTGTTGGCGATCATTTCTTTCCAGTCGCCGGTACCCAGGTGGTATTCCAGCACATCTTCCCCGTTTTGCCTGTGAACGACCGTGCCCTGGTAAACCAGGATTTCAGCCTGGTTCCATTCTCCGTAGGGCTTGGTATTTTGTGGATCAGCCGGTATCAGGTCATAAAGAGAAGCTGCCTTGCGATTGCCATTTTTACCCAGTTGGGCATCCGGATGATTGGCATTGTCCAGAATCTGAAATTCAGGGGATGATTTCCAGATGGGTTCACCGGGGATTTCCTTAGCCAGGTAAAATACTCCGCTGTTGCCGCCTTCTGAGATCTTCCATTCGAATGAAAGCCGGAAATCTTTGAATTTCTGGTCGTATATGATATCGCCCCCGGCACCGCCGGCTTCTCCCTGTCCGGAACCAATGCATCTGATGGCATTGTCCTCAATAACCCATCCGCTGTTGGGGAACGATTCATCATTATATCCCCTCCAACTTTCAGGATTTTTTCCGTTGAACAGGAGCTTCCAGCCTTCTTCTTTTTCTTTGTCAGTTAATTGATTCAACATTTGCGCTTTTTTTTGGGTTTCTGCTTTTTCTTCCTCTTGCTTTGCACCCTGCTTGCATCCGTTGAATGCGGAAAACATCAGGGCCATGCTGATCATAACGGGAATGATGGTTTTCAGTCTTTTCATATGGCTTTCGTTTTTATTTGCATATTTTGCATTAATAGTGAAAAACAGGCCGACACGTTAATCCGGGTCAGCCTGAAAAGTATTTAGATTTTCAATTCCCAGCCTTTACGGTAGGTACGTTTGATGTATTCCTGAGCTGCCTGTTTGGCCTTGAACTTTTTATGTTTGGTGTCAAACCGCGGGTCACCCTGAACAATGCTGAAATCGTCGCTTTCGACAACCCGGATTTCATCGTCTTCGCTGATATTGGTGAACTTCATGTTTTTACCGTCCCAGTGCAGTTCCCGCTTAAGGCTTTGCAGGCGGCAGGCCACAACACCCATGACGACCATTTCATTCAGCGGACCGGCATAATTGAAGTTAGAGCTGGGGAGGGTTCTGTTTCCCGGGCTTTCTTTACAAGCTCTTACCCAGTCCATTTCATGATCACCGCCCCAAACGTTATCTCCAACCCTTCTGAGCGTTTTGGGCGGTCTTTTGTACGCTTTATCGTAATCCAAAGGCAGGAGGAATGGGTTTTTGGCATAAACGCCGCACATCAGTTTGGCTTTGCTGCCGATGAACAGGCAGCCACCGCCTCCGTCTCTGCCCATGGTAACGCCATCGGGAAGTTCGGGTGGCCTGTCGGGAAGCAGACCCCCGTCATACCAGTTGATCTTTACTTCAGGCATGCCTACTTTCGGCATATTGCCGCGGGCAGGGAATGTGTAGTGCACAATCTCAGCTTCCGGCGGGCTCACCGTATTGAACTGTGAGGAGGAAGCTTCCACCTTAGTGGGATATTGCAGGTTAAGCGCTTTGAAAACCGGATCAATGATGTGGCAGGCCATATCGCCTAAAGCACCGGTTCCAAAATTCCACCAGCCCCGCCAGTTCCAGGGGTGGTAAACGTTGTTGTATTCATAATATTCGGCCGGACCGATGAAAAGATCCCACTTCAGGTGATCGGGAACATCCATCTTTTGCTTGGGTTTTTCCAACCCCTGGGGCCAAATGGGCCGGTTGGTCCAGGTTTGTACTTCTCTGACTTCACCAATCGCACCATCCCATATCCATTCGCAGATCTGACGGATGCCTTCGCCTGAGTTACCCTGGTTACCCATTTGCGTAACGACATTGTACTTGTTGGCAACCTCAGTCATCATGCGGGATTCCCATACCGTTTGGGTCAGCGGCTTTTGGACATACACATGCATGCCCCGCTTCATTGCTTCAATGGCGATGATGGCGTGGGTATGGTCAGGTGTGCCAACGATGACTGCATCGATCTCCTTTCCCATCTCGTCAAACATCTTGCGCCAGTCATAATACTTCTTGGCCTTGGGATATTTGTCAAAAAGCCCTTTGGAGTATTTCCAGTCTACATCACACAGTGCTACGATGTTTTCGCTGTTAACGTTGTCAATATTGCGACCGCCCATTCCGCCAACGCCAACGCCGGCAACATTAAGCTTGTCGCTCGGAGCCTTGTGCCCCAAGCCACCGACAACGTAGCTGGGCAATACGGTCAGTCCCGCTGCCGCCGCAGCTGAATTTTTCAGGAATGCCCTCCTGGAAATTCCCGGATTGTTATTTTCTTCCTGCATAGTTAGATGGTTTTAGGTTATTAAAAAGAGTTGTTCATGATGAATATTTCATTTTATCCCATATCAAAAAAGATGTGTTTATAATCAACTAATAGTATGCATCTTATTGTATGCATAATAAAGCATTTCTTAGTGAATGAATTACGTACGAATATACAAAATCTTTGGTTTAAAATAAATCTAAACAGGATTATTTTGCTTTTAATTGGGAATTACGAGGAGGCAAAACGGATTTTTGATTGTCTGGCAGCCAAAAGAGATCAACAACATATAAGATCAATATTATCGATATTTTGACAGGATTAATGTCTGTTATGGAGTGGTTGGTATTTGTATATGATATCTGACTTAACGGACAAACACCCATTAGCTAAGGAATTCACTGACCTTTTGGTTAGCGCTGATTTATTCATTAATAGGATAAACAATATGGCGGACAAAAGGCTGAATGAGCAACCCAAACATTGTTTTTGGCGCATGCAGGTTTACAACTTCATGCGGAAATCATGCATCAACTGTTTTGAAATAATTGGCTTTTATTCCCTTTACGCGGGGTTTCACTTTAAACAATCCGCCTGAGTGGGGATACACCTGCAATTGTTCTTCGCTCATTCCCGATCTGGCTGTGGTGATGTATAGGGTTTTCAGATTTCTATCACCAAAGGCGCAGGAGGTGATATTAGGAGCAGGTACTTCAATGCGTTCAAGTAACTTCCCATTTTCCGGGTCCCAGCGGGTAACTGCATAACCTCTATACATAGCGATCCAAAGCTTGCCCTCAGCATCCAGCGTACTTCCGTCGGGATGGCCTAATTGAGAAGGAACTTTAATGGCAACGCGGGGGTTTGAAATGTCACCGGTTTGATGATCATAGTCGTAGGCCATGACCTTGCCAGTCGGGGTATCAATGAAATACATTTGGGTTTGGTCAATCGACCAGACAATGCCGTTGGATATGGTAACCTTATCGATCATTTTTTTCCATGAAAAGTTAGAATCGATCCGGTAAAGGGCTGCTGCATGCTTTTGGGCTTTTAATCCCATGGATCCCACCCAGAAACGTCCTGCAGGATCACATTTGCCGTCATTATACCGGTTGCCGGGAACGTCTTTTTCGGGATGTACCATTTTTTGCTTTTCGCCGGTATCCGGATTGAAACGGTAAATGCCATCCTGAAGGGCTACCAGTAAGCCACCTGTATCGACGGGAACCACTGTGCCAACCTTTTGGCCAAGATCAAATTCCTGGTTTTTTTCTTTTTCAGGATCGTATACATATAACATCCCTTTTTCAATATCCACCCAGTAGAGGACCTTGTTTTTATGATCCCACAGTGCACCCTCGGCCAGGGTAGCTTTTTTGTCAAGTACCAGATGTGCCATATCTTATGCTTTTTCCCGGATCTGCAATAAGCAGCGATAATACCATCCCTAAGTATGGCATTTCATTGCAAGCTTACTGTTGCATTCCGCTCTGATCCCATACAAAGATAACAATAATTTTAACCCGGAATAAATAAGTTGGCAGTTTCCAGCTGGCAGTTGGCAAAACCCTAACCAAATGTTGGCAGAAATCCATACTCATCTATTTTCCCATTCAAACACTCAAACGCTCAAACTCCTTTCAAACATTCAAACATTGCCACATTGACGCATTAGCTTACCCAGCAACCAACTCAAACTCCGCTCTTTCCGTAGTTCGGTAGCATCCTGGCGCTGGGATCATTCACATCACAATTTTCCCATGTTTTATTGGGCATCCAGTAATTGGGTATCAGGTCCGCTCTTCCCGGGAAATGGTATTCATATATTTCTCTATACATCAGGGATTCTTTTGATAAAGGCGGGACATGCGAATAGATCTGCCAGCTTGCCTTCAACTGATCATCCGAATACATTTCTTCCGCATAATCTTTAAGGTAATCCGTAACGCTATGGCCAACAGCATCTGAAAATGCTGCTTTTTCCCTGTATAAAATGTCCCGGGGCAAGTAGTTGCCTTCAAAACTTTTCCTTAGCAGATATTTACCTATACCGGTATAATTCATCTTTTTATCGGGTGGGATTTCCATGACATATTGCACAAAGTCCAGATCTCCGAATGGGACTCTTGCTTCCAGACCATTTGATGAAATACTTCGGTCAGCACGTAAAACATCGTATAGATAAATTTCACGGATGCGTTTTTCTGCTTCTTTCTGGAAATCTTCCGGTGTTGGAGCATAATCGGTATATTTATATCCGAAAAGCTCATCACTGATCTCACCGGTCATCAATACCCTGACATCGGTATGTTCAGCAATATATTTGCATACCAGGTACATGCCCATAGAGGCTCTGATGGTAGTGATATCCCAGGTCTCGAGGTTGAAGATCAGTTTACTGAGGGTATCAAATATATCCTGCCGTGTAAACAAAACCTCAGTGTGTTCAGCACCGAGATATTCTGCCACTTTTCTGGCATATTTGGTATCGATGGGATCCTCATCAATGCCAACGGCAAAGGTTTTGATGGGTTTATCCATTAAGCGGGCACCGATGGTACAAACCAGGCTTGAGTCTAATCCGCCGCTGCAAAGAAAACCTACAGGTACATCCGACTGCAGTCGCTTTTCCACTGCCTGGGTAAGGAGGTAATTGATTTTCTCCAGGACTGCTTCCAGCGAATCGTCTGTATATGCTGGTGCCTGTTCTATTTGCCGGTAGGAGATAAATCGGTCTCCATCATAATAGTGTCCAGGGGGAAAAGGTTTGACCGTTTTGCACAAACGGTGCAGGGCTTTCATTTCACTGGCAAACATGATATCCCCTGCTTCAGTGTATCCGTAAAACATAGGCCGGATACCCACAGGATCCCGGGCTGCAAAGTATTTGTTTTGTTCGGAATCGTATATGACCAGTACAAATTCCGCATCCAGTTCCCTGGCGGTTTTTTCAATTCCCTGCTCCAGAAACATCGGAATGATCACCTCGCAGTCGCTTTCCGACTGAAAGGGATATTGGTTTTTGTATTTCCGGTATAAGGATTTGTAGTTGTATACTTCTCCATTACAGATCAAATGTATATTTTGAAATTGTAAAGGCTGATTGCCATCATCGGTGATGTCCATGATCTTTAAACGGTGAAATCCCAACCATCCTTTATCGCCCAGATCCTCTATCTGAGTGTTGTCAGGTCCCCGGTATTTGAGCTTTTGAAACTCACTGGCTACCTGAAGCCGGATTTTACTATCCGAACCGGTATATATTGCAAATCCGCACATTTTACAGAAGTTTTATGTTGTTTTGTTCACATATTTTTCGCATTTCATCGGGCCAGACACCTGCCTGAACTTCCCCAATATGGGCTTTCCTCAGATAAAGCATGCACAGCCGCGACTGGCCAATGCCGCCACCCATGGTAAGGGGCAGCTCATCGTTGAGTAGTTTTTTATGGAATAATAGCGCTTTTCTTTCCTCAGTGTTCGTTATTTTGAGCTGTTCGAGCAATGCTTTTTTGTCCACCCGGATGCCCATGGAGGAAATTTCAAATGCCTTTTCCAGAACAGGATTCCAGACGAGAATGTCGCCGTTAAGTCCTCTATAGCCATTCCCTGTGGGTGTTGACCAGTCGTCGTAATCCGGAGCCCGGCCGTCATGAGGTTGACCATCCGCAAGTTTATGGCCAATGCCGATGATGAATACAGCGCCATATTCTTTGGCGATCAGGTTCTCACGTTCCACCGGGGATTTGTCCGGATAGCGATCCAACAGTTCTTCGGAATGGATAAACTGAATGGATTCGGGAAGATAGGACTTGAGACCTGTAATTTCTTTATTGACATCCTCTTCTGTATCCCTGATGGCTTCGTAGATCTTCTTTACCGTTGACCTGAGGGTATCCAGATTTCTCTCCGCAGCAGTGACCACCCGTTCCCAATCCCACTGATCAACGTATACCGAATGGAGGTTACCCAGCTCTTCGTCAGGTCTTAATGCATTCATATCTGCGTAAATTCCCGGAACTGTTTCCCCGTTCTCCATGTTGAGCTGGGCCAGCTTCATCCTTTTCCATTTGGCAAGGGATTGAACAACTTCTACGTTACGGTCTGGCAGAGAAAATACCGGAAAACTTACGGGTTTCTCAACGCCATTCAGGTCATCATTGATCCCGGTTCCCCCTACCACCAGCATAGGAGCAGTGACACGGCTTAATCCCAGCTTTTTTGCCAGGATGTTCTGAAATTCATCCTTGATGAATTTGATGGCTGCCTCTGTGGCCTCCCGGCTTAAAAGGTTTTGATAATTGAATGGAATAATGAGTTTTTTCATAGTTAAAATTATTTTGATGATGAAACAAAAAAACCTTCCCTTTTATGGGGAAGGTCTGAAAAAGCATAGCAATATCCTATCAGCTTCCCCCTGGAAACAGATGATTATTATTGTTATAATTATTGATTGCCTGAACCATGATCCGGAAATTTGACTGAAAACGAATGATAATTTGCATAGTTGTTTTGTCTTTCTTAATAAAAAAAGCCTCCCTGTTTGCAGGAAGGCTTTTCTATGATATGCATAAACGTTTATATTATTCACAGCCTCCCTGCCCGTAAATATTGATTATTATTACGGTTATTGTTCAGAAGGCTGTTATTGAATAAAGTATCCATTATATTTATTTGTATCCGGGTGCAAGTAAAGAAATATTTTTGAATAATCCAAGTTTGAATAAAAAAATCTTTGCAGGGAAATAGCCCATAGTTGACATCTCTCAGGTTTTCACCACATTTGCAGACGGCCTTACCTTGTTCACCGATAATATCTCGCCTTAGGCCTTTATGCTTTGCCTTTTTTTTGAAATCCTTAGGGTTCTTTTGTGGTTTCAACATTAATAATAACCACGAAGGGGCACAAAGGCACAATGAAGTTGAACCGGCAACACATTGCTCCATTGTTGCATTCAAGCATTCATACATTCAATCATTCGAACGCTGAGGCATCTCCTCAAGGTGGTGTGATCTTACCATCCGGATCCCACAGATCTTCCCAGGTTTGATCGTCTTTCCACAAAAAGACTTGTCCTTTGATCAGACGGCAGTTCTTATCAATCTTGGCGATCTCATCCATCTCTTCCTCCGCAAGTAAATCTTCGGTAACAGCCTTAAGATTGCTGTAGAGCTTATCCGGTTTTACCGAGAAAGGAATGGGAATTTGGCCGCGTTGCACTGCCCATTTGAGCGCAACCACCGCCGGATGGATACCGTGATTTTCTCCAATTTTGACGATGACCGGATCATCGATATCAACGGTATCTTTTTCTGTACGATCCCTTTCAGGGCGTTTGGGAGATCCGATGGGACTGTATCCGATAGGTTGTATACCGTTATTAACCAGGTATTTAAAAAGCTTTGGTTGCTGAAAGTGTGGATGCAGCTCCATTTCATTGGCAACGGGCTTGATCCTGGCATCCCTTAGCAACAGTTCCATTTTGGGAATGGTATGGTTGGAGGTACCGATATTGTTAACCAACCCCAGGTCAACCAGTTTCTCCATCTGCCGCCATGTTTTCATGTAATTTTCATGAATGTATGGCTTTGCATTGGGATCACGTGAGCTTACATCCGCTTTTGGGGGGTGAAAATTCGGGAATGGCCAGTGGGTTAGATATAGGTCGAGGTATCCCACCTGCAGGTCTTCTATTGATTTTTTACAGGCGGGAATAAAATTTTTCTCGTCATGCATATCATTCCAAAGTTTTGAAATGATCCACAGCTCTTCTCTTTTTTCCGCTCCTGATTTGAACAACACTGAGAGCATATCACCAATTTGTTTTTCATTGGCATACACTGCAGCACAGTCTATATGACGGAAGCCCATTTTTATGGCTGTTTTTACTGCTTCCGCTACCTGTTCGGGGGTATAGTTTTCAGAGGCAAAAGTTCCCATGCCAATGGCGGGAATCTCCTGATCATTATACAGTACCTTTTGGGGTACATCAGCCGGATCAATTTTTTTTGCAAAATCCATGGGGGATATTGTTTTATGGGTTTAAGCTTTAACTTCTTCGTCAAACACTACGGCCACTTTACCGCTCTTACCGCTGGCCATGAGTGCGTATGCTTCTCCTGCTTTATCCAGTGTAAAACGGTGCGTAACCAGATCTTCCGGGTGGATGTTCCAGCGATCCAGTCTTTCAACAAGCTCTTCCATCAACCAGATTGAGGTAACCCAGGAACCGTAAATGCTGATTTGTTCATGGATCACATCAGGGCTGGGATAGAATTCTATACTGCCACCCTCACCGACCAGGGCTACTTTGCCCCATTTCCGGGTTGCGCGTATAGCCATTTGTCTGGCTTCATTGTTTCCTGAGCAATCGAAAGCTTTTTCCACACCATGTCCACCGGTTGATTTGCGGATCTTTTCAACGGTATCTTCTCCGGCGAAATAGGCTTCATCAACCAGCCCTTTTTCTTTGGCCAGATTGATTCGACTTTCGGTAATATCAACCCCGATGAGCTTATTGGCACCCATGGCTTTGGCAAGCATCAGGTTGGCCAGCCCTACGGGTCCCAGGCCGGTGACCAGTACCGCATCATCACCGCTGATCCCTATTTTTTGTATGGCCTCATAAACGGTACCGAAACCGCATGCAACCTGCGCTCCGTCAGTATAAGTCAGGTTATCAGGCAGATGTACGAGGTCTTTCTCGTCAGCCAGCATGTATTCCGCCATTCCGCCATCACGTTGCCATCCATAAGCCTGGCGGTGTTCGCTGGTGCAGGAGATCATATAACCCCGCCGGCAATCATTGCAAATTCCACATCCTGAAATATGATAAAGCACTACACGGTCACCTTCCCCGAAACGTTTTAAACCGGGTCCGCATTGAACGATCTGACCACAAGGTTCATGACCGGCAACGACATTTTGGTAGGCTTCGGGACCTTTGCCTTTGTGTTCCCTGTATATGGCACGAATATCACTCCCACAGATGGTGGAAGACTTGGTTTTCACCACTACCTGCCCGGGACCGGGTTCAGGAACCGGTATGTCTTTAATCTCAACTGTACTGTTTCCGGGGAGGAAAACACCTTTCATGGTATCTTTGATTTTTTCCATAACAATGTTGTTTTATGATTTGTAAATGTCCCTTAAATGAATTTTTAGTGTACGATGGCCGTAGATGGAGATCATGATGAAGCTTATCAGCGGCAATACAAAGGATATTCTTACTGCTGGATAGGAAAAGATGGTGCCCAGGTCAATGATCGCACCCTGTATGGGAGGCATGATTGAGCCCCCTACAATAGCCATAATCAGACCGGCAGCTCCAAATTTGGCATCTGCACCAAGTCCTCTGAGTGCAATGCCATAAATGGTGGGGAACATCAATGACATGCATGCTGAAACACCTACCAAACAATATATTCCCACCATTCCTTGTATGAAGATGGTTCCTAAAGTAAGGATCATCCCTCCAATGGCAAAGATCAACAGCATTTGGCCCGATTTGAAATATTTCATCAGGTAGGTGGTGATAAACCGGCTACTGGCAAAAATGATCATGGCTACAATATTATATCCCTGTGCTTCTGCTTCAGTCATTCCCAGTTCCATAGTTCCATAATGGATGATGAAGGTCCAGCACATGATCTGTGCTCCTACATAGAAAAACTGGGCAATTACTCCTTCGTAATACTTTTTGTTGCTAAAAAGCCTTTGCAAAGTGGATTTCACGCGAAGTGAATGATCCTGGTCCTGCTTTTTGGGCATGCTGGTGATGGCAATAATGATGAATATCACAAGGATAACACCGGTGATGGCTACATATGGGCCTTTGATAATATCCAGATCAGAAGCCGTGACCTGTTGCAGTTGCTCTACGGTCATTGTGGACCTTTCGGTGGCTGAGGCCGGATTGATCTTCGAAAGTATAACCTGCTGCGCTGTGAACATGCCAAGCAAAGAACCCAGCGGGTTAAAAGATTGCGCAAAATTCAACCGCCTGGTTGATGTTTCTTCAGGCCCCATGGAGAGGATATATGGATTGGATGTGGTTTCCAAAAAGGAAAGCCCGCAGGTTAAAATAAAGTAAGCAATCAAAAAGGGCCAGAACAACAACATCTGACTGGCCGGGATAAACAACAATCCTCCGATAGCATATAAAGCCAGGCCCACAAGAATACCCGATTTATAATTGAAACGCTTGACAAAAAGGGCTGCCGGAAAAGCCATGACAAAATAACCTCCGTAAAAGGCAAATTGAACCAGAGCCCCCTGAAAGTTGCTTACCCTTAAAATTTTCGAGAAAGCTTTTACCATTGGGTTGGTGATATCATTGGCAAATCCCCAGAGCGCAAAACAACTGGTTACCATGATAAAGGGTAAGATCAAATCCTTTGGTACAATCCGTTGCTTGGTGTTGCTTGACATAGTTTTGGTTTTGTGGTTAGACGACGCGTTAAAATTTCACAATAATACGAATTTTATTTTTATTCTGTAATTGTTCCTACCGCAGGTTTGCTGCAAGCATAATTTTAAAGTGTAATAGCCTACAGGTTATCATACCCTTCCGTTTATAAGGGTGTAACCCCTTTAATGAGTAAGATATTACCGTATTTAGCTGTTTCTCCGGTCATAACCACAGCAAAAGCTTTTTTTGTTCTATCATAGAAATCAAACCGGTCAATACGTCCTATTGGCGCAACCTCCGGGTTGGTCTTATGAATGCGTTCAAGGTAGCTGTCTTCAACCCTGGGATCGAGTTGATCCCCTTTTGTGGCAGCCATCATCACAAGCGGATGCTCGACGTAGCTGTCCAGTTCAAAAAGGGGAAGTATGGCTTCCAACAGATCGGGTATTCGCAGTCCGTCGGCGCGAATAATATTTGCATTGTAAGATTCGCCGGGAAAATGAGCATCTGCAAGGATGATCTCATCACCATGACCCATGCGGGATAATGCAGACAGCATTTCCGGACTGATTAAGGGTGATATTCCTTTTAACATAATGATACTATTTTAGGTGTTATAAAACAACAATAAAAATCCATGTAAAAGCATTATTTCAGGAAAACTTCAATAACGGGTATTCCCACATTGGGTTTGTTTACGGGTAATAAAAGATTCACATCATTTTCTCCGATCTCTTGGTCTATCCAGTGACCATAAGGCTTTGAGATTTTAAGTTCCGAGGCATCATGCAAAAACTGGGCATACTGGATTTTGTCTTTGTAATCGCGAAGCAAGAAATTTTTAATGGGGTAATCCAGTAAATGGATATACAGGCGGTTGGTTTCCGGGTTATAGGTCAGGAGGGTGTTGTCGGGGGCTTTGAATTTATCGGGTGCCTGGGTGCAACCATATATGGATCGACTGTTGTATTTCATCCATTCGCCAATTTCACCGAGCGCTTTATCCGCTCTGTGATCAAAGGTTCCCCTGGCTGTTGGTCCCACGTTTAATAGCAGGTTGCCCCCTTTGCTGACCGATTCGATAAGCAAAACCAAAAGTTGTTTCTTATTTTTCCAGGTATGCTCATCGCGGTAGTAGCCCCATGATCCGGAAAAGGTTTGGCAGGTTTCCCAGGGGATCTTTTTCCCGTCAATCTCCGGCCAGCTTTCGACCTTGAACTGCTCGGGGGTGGTAAAGTCCCAACCTCCCTGGTAATCTTTCAGATCTGCCCGGTCGTTCAGGATAATATCGGGCTGCAACTTCCGGACCATCCTGACCAGCTCTACCGAACCCCAGTCATCCCGGTCTTTACCAAATTTACCGGGGAAGGAGTAATCAAGCCAAAGGATGTCGATTTTACCGTAATTGGTAAGGATCTCGCGAACCTGGTTTTTTAGATATTCACGATAAATGCTCATGTCACGATCTTCGTTCAATTTATCGTATGCTTCCCGGGTACTGGCGCTTTGGGGGTGTATCCGGTCGATGGTGTATTCCGGATGGTGCCAGTCGATTAAAGAATAATAAAAACCAATGCCCAGACCCTCGGAGCGAAAAGCTTCAACCCATTCTTTGATTATATCTTTGTTATAGGGGGTATTCATGACATCGTAATCGGTATACTCTGAGTCAAACATGCAAAACCCCTCATGATGTTTGGTGGTGATAACAGCATATTTCATTCCGGCAGCTTTTGCTTTTTTTGCCCATGCTACCGGATCGAACAGATCGGGGTTGAAAATCTCGAAATATTTCTGATATTTTTTGTCTGTCATCCGTTCACGTCTTTTCACCCATTCATGACGAGCAGCCTGGGCATACAGCCCCCAGTGGAGGAACATTCCGAAACGGGCTTCTCGCCACCACGAAAGCCTTTCGGTCTTTTCGGCTTTGTTCTCGTCCCAGATTTTCTTTTGGGCATGAACAGATTGACCCAGGAAGAGGGTCACCAGGATGATCAGCAGCAGTTGTTTCATGTTGAAAATATTTTGGTTACTATATGGATTCCTTTAACCTGTATTATTCACAAAAAATGAACAAACATTTGTAAATATAGAAATATTAGCATTTTGCTTATTTTTGTTAAAATAATTTTTTTTGCATTTTTTCCGGGTGCGTCAATTTTTAGGCATCTGCTTCGTTTAGGCATCTGCTTCGTTGCGAAAGCCTCGAAGTGGGCGACTACATTGTCGGCTTTCGACGCCTTGGATCTACCCAAAACTTGACGCATGTAATACAGCGTAAACACTTTATTGCCCGGCGAAAATAAGTAATGATCTGCATAATATCAAATATTTGTGCTTTTTTGTGAACAATGCAGGATAAAATTCTTTTGCCTAAGGGGTAAAAAAAATCAATTTTTTACATTTTTTGCGCGTGCGCCAATTTTTGGGCATCTGCTGCGTTGCAAAAGTCTCGAAGTAGGGTTTGCTAAAAAACACAAAAAAATCTTTCAATCAATAGGGTAAACATATCTGTTGTTTCCAAAATGGACAAATAATGATCATAAAAAAGACAAGGCGTTGAACGAAATATTTGCTCATAACCTTACAATTTGC
>CAYYLT010000031.1:0-17905 GCA_964472385.1 uncultured Bacteroidales bacterium | reverse complement strand
TACGTCGTCGGCTTTCGGCGCCTTGCATCTACCCAAAACTTGACGCATGAATAATGCAGGTTAGGAACCATTTAGATTTTTTATAACCCAAAAACAAATACATCATGAGCAAACGACTAATAGGTAAATTACCCAAAGTAGGTATAAGGCCGGTTATTGACGGCAGGGAAAAAGGTGTACGGGAATCACTTGAGCAACAAACAATGGATTTGGCAAATGCGGCGGCAAACATCATCAGCAAAAATTTGCGATTTCCCAGTGGTGAGCAGGTAGAATGTGTTATAGCTGATACTACAATAGGTGGTGTGGCTGAAGCGGCTGAATGTGAAGAAAAGTTTATGGAGGAGTATGTGGGACTTTCCCTTACGGTAACGCCAAGTTGGTGCTACGGTACCGAGGTTATGGATACCAATCCATTACGGCCCAAGGCAGTATGGGGTTTTAACGGAACCGAACGTCCAGGTGCAGTTTATCTCACTGCAGCTTTGGCAGGATATGCACAGAAAGGGCTTCCGGCCTTCGGTATCTATGGCAGGGATGTACAGGATGCCGGTGATACCAGTATACCAGACGATGTACAGGAAAAAATACTACGCTTTGTTAAAGCGGGTCTGGCGGTTGCCCAGATGCAAGGTAAATCCTACCTTTCTTTGGGCTATACCTCAATGGGTATCGTCGGTTCTATGGTAGATCCTGAATTCTTCCAGGATTATCTGGGTATGCGCACTGAGTTTGTTGATATGAGTGAGATCAATCGAAGACTGAATGAAGGGATTTACGACAAAGAAGAATTTGGGAAAGCTATGGAATGGGTTAAAAGCAACTGTAAGGAAGGGAAAGATCATAATGACCCCAAAGATCAAGGTTCAAGAGAAGAGAAAGACCAGGAATGGGAAACCGTTGTTAAAATGACCTTAATTTTCCGGGATCTGATGACCGGAAATGGAAAACTTAAAAATATGGGTTACGGTGAGGAGGCAATGGGCAGGAATGCTATTGCCATGGGATTCCAGGGTCAGCGTCAATGGACTGATCACATGCCCAACGGCGACTTTCCGGAAGCCATATTGAATTCTTCCTTTGACTGGAATGGGATCCGTGAGCCTTATGTTGTTGCCACGGAAAATGACAGCCTCAATGCAGTGGTAATGCTATTCGGACATCTTTTGACCAACAGGGCGCAGATCTTTTCCGATGTAAGGACATTCTGGAGTCCTGAAGCCGTTAAACGTGTTACCGGGAAGAATCTTAGCGGGAAAGCCGCTGAGGGTATCATTCATTTGATCAATTCAGGATCTACTACCCTGGATGCTACTGCCCAGCAACGTGATGACCATGGCAATCCGGTGATGAAACCCTTTTGGGAGATCTCCGATGAGGAAGAGCAAAGATGCCTGGAGAACACTATTTGGCCACCTGCTGATCGTGGTTATTTCCGGGGAGGAGGCTTCTCATCACTTTTTAAAACGGAAGGTGAGATGCCCCTTACCATGTCCAGGATCAATCTGGTGAAAGGAGTGGGACCGGTACTTCAGATTGCTGAAGGCTGGAGTATTGATCTGCCTGAAAAGATACACAGTGTACTCAACGACCGTACTGATCCTACGTGGCCTACTACCTGGTTTGTTCCGCGCACAACCGGAAAAGGGGCTTTTCGGGATGTTTATGCTGTAATGGAAAACTGGGGTGCCAATCATGGTGCTATCAGTTACGGCCATTTTGGCGCCGACCTGATTACCCTTGCTTCGATCCTTAGAATACCCGTAAATATGCACAATGTGAATGAAAATAAAATTTTCCGGCCCAATATCTGGAAACTATTCGGAGAAGATCCGGAAGGATCAGATTACAGAGCATGCAAAGCATACGGACCGCTTTACGGAATTGGAAAATAAGTCCTCATTCCCCGGTTTTTCGAGCACCAATAGCATTATTAGCTGGTGACGAAAAAAAAACGGATCAATATAACCTTTAGGGTTACTATATTGATCCGTTTTTTTCTGGTTGGTGGAGATGCTGAATTGATAAGCCGAATATATATGGTGACGTTATTCAAGCTCTTTTATCCGCATATTTTAAACAGCACGTTCCAATATGTACCTTTTTATGCGCCCCATGAATGGGTAAAATACGAAAGATGCAAAATAAAAAGCTGTATGTTATTCATCAAAATAATCGATGTACCAGTTTTGCGGATTTTTTAATTTATTCACAATATCTATGGAATCTACTGATATATCGAGGTCTACAAATTTACTGGCCACTTTCTCTGCAAGATATAAAGGGTCATGTCTTGCTTTGGCCACGCGCATCAGATCATAGAAACGTTCACCTTCATATGCCATTTCACGGGCTTTTTCTTCCATGATCTGATCAACGAGATATTTTTGTTTTTCAATGTTCTGCCCTGTATAATCCTTGTATCCGATAATTTTATTGGTACGGGGATGATGCTGATAGATGATATTGGAAAGACTGACCTTTTCATAGAGGTTATCTCCAAATCCAGCACGGCCACGAACCCCCAATTGACGCCTATTGGTATAGTCACCATCGTTTAATATATTTAAGGCCTTAAGGCTGTTAACGCGTGGTACCGGCAGACCTCCGTATACATGATTCCACCGGGCAAATAATTCAGCAGCATACAGATGTACCCCTCCGGCCCTGTAAATGATAAAGTTGGCATCGTGGGCAAATTCATCTTTATTGATGCTATACTTTGTTACCACAGTATCGACGTTGTTCATCAACATCTGAACATCAATCATATTCCCTATCTTCTTTTTCTGCAGCATACTTTGAATGGTATCCTCTTCCATTTCTTCACCGTCTTTATAATATTTGTAAGAAACCCCATATCCTCTGGAAAAGTCACCAGGCCTGCCTTGTCTTATTACTCTGGATTTGCCCGGATTATCAGTGTTCAATTGATATCGCGGATCATCAAATATTGATTCCCAATATCTAATAGCCTTAGCGGTGGGTTTCATCATATATTTATTTGGCGGGATAATAGAAAACATTGATTGCAGTTCGGTGGTTTGCTGGTATGGTTTTTCAAACACTAGTGTATATATGTGTTCGTAGGTATCAATGTTGGTGAAAATATTGCGCCATTTACCGCGTTGAAACCGGTAGTCCAATCCAAATCTGATATCATTTGTTTCAGAGGTGGTATTATACAAAATGGGATCAAAATGAGCCGATGCTTTGGCGAAATTACCTTCGGTAAGGTACATTTGTCCCAATAATACATGCCATGCATAATCATTCCATACCGTCACAAACCAGGTGATATCATTATTGTTAATGCTATGGTTGACCCCGACAGTTTTAATTTCTGTTTCAAGTTGCCTGGTAAATGTATCGATCACGGCTTTCTGATCGAGAAACTGTTTTTCCAGCACGATGGTCGTATCTCTGATGGTATCGTTGTTATAACCATCGGGTATTTGGGTGGAATCCGGATCGAAGTTAATGTATAAGGTATCGAGATATTCTGATGAAGAATTGACGTATTCTTCAATCTCATTGACAGATGTAAGGGATTTATGGATATAGGGAACTTTTCCATATATACGTACTGCATTAAAATAAGCCCAGGCGCGCATACACAATACCTCCCCATACAACCGGTCGTAATTATTCACGGGTGCAGTTTTATCAAGCACTGAGGGTTGCTCAGTTTCTATCTGGCGTGCCAGCTTGTTGCATGCTGCGATCAATTTGTAGAAATTTACAGGAGAAGCATAAACATTATCCCTGCTAATGTTGAAATTATGCACCTCTGCCAGATCAGGCGTAGCGTTATCCGTTATCGTAAGCAGATCTCCACGCAACTCACCCAGCACCACGAGTTGTTCTACAAGATTTTGCTGAAGCGCATACATACCCATTTCAGCTGACCGGAATTCTTCCCAGTTTTTATACATATCCGATTCCTCTTTGATCAGCTCCTGATCAGGTTCTATAAATTCCTGGCAGGAAGAGAAAATAACAGCTGTCATGAGGATGATTCCAAGAACATGAAAGTGCAGTAAGGATCGCACAGTAAAAGTCTTGTGACTGATCCTCTTCTTTGCATTTAAAGCTTTTCTGATATATTGCATGGTTATCTTCATTATTAAGATATATTTTATGTATTCAATAGATTAAATATATTACAGGCCTAACTTCATTCCAAACAGGAACTGGCGGTATTGTGGCATGAGACCATAATCAATTCCCTGCTGCATGGGGTTAAAGGAATAACTAAATTCCGGATCATATCCCAGATATTTGTCCAATGTGATTAGATTGGTTGCGGTTACATAAAAACTGGCATTGTTAAATACCAGAAATTGCTCAGGCAAAGTGTATGCCAATCTAACACTTTTTAATCTGACATAAGAGCCATCTTCAATCCAGCGGGAAGAAAAGCTCGAATTACCCACCGGGTCATTCCACAAAGCCCGGGGCACATTGGTATCATCACCTTCTGATTGCCAGCGTTTCAAAACAAGTTCACTCTGGTTGGACAAATCTACCATACGTTCATTCATATAACGTGCATAGTTAAAAACCTCCTGTCCATAAACGAATTGAACCATAACATTTAGGCTCCATCTGTTATAGGTAAACCGGTTTGACAGGCTCCCAAAATAGTCGGGGATGGGTGAGCCTAACGCGACTTTATCGTTATCGTCGATTACTCCATCGGGTTCACCTTCCGGGCCTGAAATATCCTGATAAATGGCATCTCCTGGCCCAAACGCCATTCCTTTATTATTTACCATATCAGCTTCTTGAGCTTCTTCATATGTAGAAAATACTCCTTCAAACTGATATCCGTAAAATGTGTTGATGGGATCACCTTTACGGGTTATGAATTCCCCTCCTTCAAAGGAAGTAACGAGACCTTCCCCTTCGAGTGCTGCCATTTTATTAGAGATGAGGGACAGATTGGTAGAGAAATCCCAGTCAAATTTCTGTCCGTCAATAATCCTTTGGAAGAAAGAAAATTCCCAACCCTTATTTTCAACGGTACCTGCATTGGTGGGTCTGAAGTGGTAGCCAATATATGCTTTTATGGGTTCAAAGATAAGGAGATCCTCTGTTTTTTTCATAAAATAATCAACTGACATGGCAGTGCGGCTGCCCCATAGATTGAGATCCAGTCCTGCATTGTATTGCACCGACTTTTCGAAAGTTAGCATTTCGTTGGGTATGGTTCCTGGTATTAATCCGCTGGTTTCCCTGTATTTTGTCGTTCTATAGTACGGTGTAGCGTTAAAGTTCCCTATGTCATCATTGCCGGAGGTTCCATAAGATGCTCTCAGCAATAGATTATCCAGACCTTTTACATTATTGAGAAAACTTTCATTAGAAATTCTCCAACCCGCACTGAACGAATAGAATAGACCTACAGGCATATCGTTAACATGGAGTGCTGTTTCAGCCTGACCGCCGGTTCGTGTAGAATAATCAAGCGAAATACCGGTGTTTAATATGTATTTATCCATCAATTTATAACTGATACGATTATAGAGGGATAACCAGTTCCAGGTACCATTTTCTCCACCCATTACATCAAGCTCTCTTTGGCCGGTTTCAAGATCGGAAAACTGATCATTTGCCGGCATATTTTTTGCTTCGGCATAATCGATTTGTAGTGAATTGGTATTGATTCTAAAACCAACAGAAGCATTCAAATCATGAATGGATCCGAATTGTTTACTGAAATCCAGATGGTTATCATTGTAAAATGAAAAGAGGTAATCGTTGGTAGACTGGGAAACATTTCGGGCTTCACCGTCAAAATAATTTTCCATGCCATGATTGGGTTTAAATACGGCTTCTTTCAGGGTATTGAAGTTTAAACCCAGGAGGGTGTTTAGATTCAAAGATTCGGAAATGTCTGCCTGCCCAACGATTGAAGAGATGAACCGGTAGTTTTTGTTTTCGCCCTCAAAATTTTCTGTTATAGCCAAAGGATTACTGGTACCCAGTTCATCCACATCATCTATCATGTCAAGCCTTTGACCTGTTTCATCATATTGGTATGGATCAAGAATGGGAGGCTTGCCCAGACTGGTAATTATGGGATTGGTCTGATGTGAGATTGCTGATTCTCTTAAATAAGCGTTGTTATTGGACAGGTTGGCATTCACATCCACATCCAGCCAGGGAAAAATATTCAGATCACTAACAAAACGGACATTAAAACGGTTGTAACTTGTTCCCTCCAATATGCCCCCTTGGTCATGATATCCGACCGACAGGCCATAGGTTGCAATGTCACTTCCTCCTTTTACCGATACATAGGCTTCGGTTAATAAAGCATTGGCAAAGATCAATTTTTGCCAGTTGGTGTTATGAATATAACGGTAATACTGTATATCTCCGGGTTGTTTATACAATCCCGGGTATTCATCATCGAAATTCTCTTCTTGCAATGGTGAACTGGTAAGCATTTCATTGGCAAGCGTTTTATATTGGACATCATTTAACTGAGGGATAAATTTATTCTCGGAATAATTTAATCCAGTCTGAAATGAAAAATTAATCGAAGTTTCCGTTGATGTGGGTTGCAGGGTTTCAATCAAAATGATGCCATTAGAAGCTTTGGTTCCATATAGTGCGGTAAAAGTAGGATCCTTCAATATGGTAACCTTTGAAATATCTGATGGATCAATGGTTGTAAGCGGATTGTAAGCATTCCCGTCAATACTTGATCCAAAAATACCGGTCTCTTCGAGGGGTATGCCGTCAACGATGACCAATGGCGAAGCGTTCGCATTCATTGAGTTAATGCCCCGGATGAAACTCACAGCGCCCTGGCCAGGCATCCCTGAATGATTGGTCGTGAGCATTCCAGCTACCTTTCCCTGGAAGGCCTGATCTATGGATACAATATTCCTTTGCTGTGCCTGACCAATATCAATATCCGCAAATGAACCTACCATATCCCGGCGGTTTTCCGTTTGATTGATCACCTGGATCGCATCATATCCCGATTCCATATCTTGTTCGGTCAGGGATATGGTCAATTGTTTTCTGTTATTCAGGAATACCCGTTTGCTTTTATAATTTCCGAGGGGATTGATGATCAACCCAACATTTCCATGGGGCACTGGTATAATGAAGGTACCGTCTTCGGCAGTTAACACAGGAGCCGTTTCCATACCTTCTATACTGACGGAAACATCTTTTATCGGTTTATTCTTGCTGGCTACTATTTTGCCACTGACAATAAGGGAATCCTGACTAAATAATGGATTTAAAGCAGTCAACAGGAAAAAAAGAATAAGGTTATACTTTCTGATACTAGGCTTCATAAGCTCGATGATTTATTTTTCAGTTTTATGCTGGTATTAATGCTACATAATCTATATTCAGGCCATTATCCGTATCTTTTCCCGGCCCGACGTATTCAATAGTAATGGTTACATTTTGATATTCAGGGATGGTAACATAGCCGTCCACTGCACAAAAACCTTTGGAATCCGGATATAACTTGTATCCCAATACACTGAAGAATCCGTTCCTCAGTTTATAGGTGTCATAATCCTCATAATTTCCTATATCCGGGTTTTCAGTATTGTATCCCAGCAGCACTTTTTCACCGTTCATATATATCGAGTATCTGCCGGTGGTTCTGTAATTGGTTCTCCATATCAACCGGTATCTATCGGGAAATACATAATTGATTTTAAATGTAATGCTAAATTCCCCTTTAAAATTGGGATCAAATTGCATATTCACCGTTGAATCATTTGAAGCAACTGCGATACGCTGAATTTTAGGTTCAAAACTGGTATTACCTTCAATTTCTACCAACTCCGGATCCCAATTATATCTGCCTAAACCAATGGAATCCAGCAATTCTTCGCCTTCAACCACATATTCTTTATAGAGGGAGTCTCCAACAGAAAAAGAGGAGTAATTGTAGGCCAAGCCGTTACTACAGGTAAATTTTGAGTACTGGTCAATCTGGAAATCCTTAATGATGCTATCTCCCTGAACATTTGCAATCTTTTCTTGTTGAAAGTCAATGGGATTCAATATCCCACCATAGGTTCCTTTTTTCAGCAAAATGGGGATCAATAAGTTATTCTGCCAGTCAACAGGTATATCCTCATGATCCTCATATTCAGCAGAAAGATTATTGGCCATGTCGTCCAAAGCCTGGTTATAGAGTTCCTCATTGGGCAGAATCATTGTTGCTCTAATATTCCTGTACTCTTCCGATACGGCAAAATATTCCTGTTCCCAGATGTTTTCTACCGTTGTAACCGAATCGTAAATGGTTCTTCCCAAACTATCATATCCCAGCGGTTCACTTTCTTCTTTATCCAGAATAATGGTATCCTGGGTATCTATATATTTTCTGATGGCCTGGTTGTTGAACCGGATATATTCGTATAAACTGGGAAGGGGCTTTGAGATCTCTGTGATCTCATAATATTTGCCATCCACAAATAACGGACTGGAATAGGTTATTTCCAAACCATTTACTTTGAAGATATTGTTTTCATTGACAATAGTGGCAAACTTTTCCGAATACGTTCTTAATCTATAAAAATCTCTTACGTTTTGAATCATGAAAAGGGTAGGTACGATATGGTATTGCATGGTTGCCTTGAAACCTGCTGTATCACCTACCAGGGAATCTGCAAATGCTTCATTCTTTGGGATGAACAGTGTTTTTGTGTTGGATGTTTTGATAATCGTATCCAATTGGTAAAATTCCATGTATTCAACGAATTTACTGTAATCCGGATTGGCTTTTATGGTATCCCAGAGTTTTGCATTTACCGTTTTGGGTGTCTCTCCATAATGTTTTTCCCATTCGTCCGAACAGGAGGCAAATGCTAAAGCCAGGCTGATCAATAATACAATGTATATTCTCATGTGTAAAACAATTTTTCGGTTCATATCATAATTGTGAAATAGGTGTGAATCTGACTCCGTCCCAGGTAAGTTTGCCTTCAATTAAAGCTTTTATGGTTAAGGTATGTCCTTCATAATTCTGGAAATTGACTTGACCTACATCGAAATACCATACAGAGGACCATGAAATCGGGTCTGAAGATAAATCAATATTCCTTCCGATTTTTTTGCCGTCGAGGAATATCTGAATGGTCGCATTATCCCGATCATCCTCATTGGTTCTGATTTGAAAAAGGTACTTGCCCGGCAATATTTTTGGGATTTCATAGGTAATGGTAAAATTTCCGTCAACCTCAATATAGTCATTATTCCATATTTGATCCAAACCACTTGAGGATTTTACATACGTAAGCTCTTCCACGCCAGACCATGTAAGAACTGAAAACTCCTCGACGTCATCAAACAAATATTCGTTGGGATTTTCACTTGCCCTGCTGATCATCGGCTCTTCATAAAACTGAAATCTTCGTTCAACAATTTTAGGTGTGTAAACATCCATAACTTGATCAATAAAATGAATGGCACCATTTTTGGTTAATACATTGCTGATGTCGTATTGTATCTTTACAAAGTCGATAAACGTTGTATCATTTTGGCTGACAAGGGTGTCAAAAACTTCCACCCCTTCATTGATCTTGATGTCAATACCTCTTCCGTCGATTGATATTGGCGCACTGGCATAAGTATTGACATTGGATTCTTCACCTTCAAAATCATTCAGAAACTCTCTGCCTTCCATGATATGGTAAGCTACAAATTGGTATAGTCCGTTGGTATATTCTGTATATTGCTGGCTACCCGGACTGTATTCTTTTTTAAGGTCTTCTATGGAATTGATGCCATTTTGACTGAATAATTCATTGGATTCCACCATTAATGTAATTGCGGGATAGCGCAGTTTACCATCCACCATTCCAATGGCATCAAATGTGTCTTGTAGCCCAGTAATTTCCAAAGCCTCAACAAAAATTGAGTATTCCGGTTTTTCTGCAAGCCATTCATAACTGTTGAATACTACGGGTGTCAATACTTCATCTATGACATGCACAAACCCATTGGTTAATTCAATATTTGAGATGATGACTGAAGCAAGGTTATTTACTTTGATGATCGTTGAATCAACCGGGCCGGTATAGTTAATGGTCAGGTTATCGCCGGTGAGGGTTGTATCCGGCAACGCACCAAAAGGAAAATCATTCCTGCCAACAGCGATATTGACAACATGATACCGGACCAGGGTGCTGACAAAGGTTGAATCATTCAACAGATCATCAAAAGAGTTGAAAGTATTGCTTTGTTCTATAAATTTTTCAAATGCCTCGTCGGTTGGTAGAAATAAGGTATAGTTATTACCCTTGGGATTTCGGGCCGTTAATGTCCGCTCCATATTGCCTTTAATCATAACCTCTTTGAACATGGAGAAAGAATCTTGTTCTTCTGAGGCTTCTGTTTGGATAAATGCACTGATGGACTCATTCCTGCCTTCAAAGATACCTTCGTAAAAAGGTTTGATGGTATAATCTACTTCGCAGCCTATCAGGCAAAAAAGAAACAAAGAGAGATTAAACAGGAATACAGCTTGTATAAAATGTTTTATATTTTTCATTTTCATAAAGTTTATGCTTATTCATATATTTGATAATACGGATTCTGTACAAGTTTGGGATTGTTCTCTATTTCATCTTCATGAATAGGCATGTACCATCCGTATTCATCCGTTAATTTGGAGGCCAATACCCTTTTTTGGGTAGCCGGGACATTTTCAATAATGAGCTGGATTAATTTATCTTTTCGTTCAAAATTATCCCTTCTGCCCATTCTGAGAAGATCGAACCATCGTTTCCCTTCATATGCGAGTTCCTTGGCTCTTTCTTCCATTATCAGATCCTCAAAAGCATTGGCCGTTTGCTGGGCGCCTATACGCCCCATAAAGGCACGGGTTCGAATCTCATTCACTATATCCAGCGCTTCTTTGTACCTGCCGACCTGCGACAGGGCTTCGGCTTTCATTAACATCACCCCGGCCAAGCGATAAACAATCCAGTTACAGGCTTGTGTATTAGATCCAGAGCGGGTGGATATCCCGTCAGCCGCACTTCCGACATACTTCCAGATCTCCTGGTCCTCCTCCCTCAGGGCAGCATTTCCGCGTACAATTTCTTTTGAGAATTCGGGGGCCAGTATGTCCATGGCGTATTCACTGGCTAAAAATTCGTCCCTTGCGAGTAGCGTTATAATATAGAGGGAATTATAGAGGCCATCCTGGGGATCGAACTGAAGTTCAAAGATGCCTTCCAGGGTATTGCCTTCTGAAAAAATATTAAAGTACCTTCCTCCGGGAACAAGTTCATATAGATCATTGTTTTCAAAGTAATTTGCATATTCAATGCAATTCTGGTATTCGAATTTCCACAAGGCAATGTCCGCTAGTAAAGCATAGACTGCCCCTCGTGTCGCCCTGCCCCGGGTTTGGTCATTGGTTTCATAGTTTTCCGGTATGGTAGGAATAATGCGATTTAGTTGTGCTTCAAGGGAATCCAGAATTACCCCTCCTTGGGTCTTTTTGGGAAAGAAGTCTTGGTCGTCCGTATCATAAGGAAATAAAACAAAAGGTACATCCCGGAAAATCCTTACCAGGTAGAAATAGGTCAGGCTTCTGACAAATACGGCCTCTGATCTGTAGGCCTGATACATAAAGTCTGTGAAGGTGCGATCGGTTTTTTTCACCTGCTTGGAATATTTCAGAATCGAATTGCAATAATTGATCACCTTATAAAAATCCCCCCATTGGGCCATTCTGTTATCCGGATATAGCGTGCTGAACATCATATTTCTGAGGTCACCGGAAAGGGTGCGGTCCTCCTTAAGCATATCGGCCCTTAATTCTCCGTAATAGAAAAGATCGCCGTCCAGCTGTGCCAGTGCTCTGTAGGCCCCCATCAAGGTGGCTTTAACATCCTCTTTATTCTTCCAGTATTCCTGTTTTACCTGACCATCCGGAGGCAGAAGCGTTAGGGGGTTTTCCTCACATGCGCTCAAGAATAAAAATATCGATAAAACGGGAAGTAAGAACAATGGCTTTTTCATGGCTTTGTGATAATTTGTTTTCATACGGCATTAAAATTGAAAGTTGAACGCCAGGCTGTAAACTCTGGGTGGTGGCGTACGGGCTTTATCCGTTCCAAGGAAAAATGGATCCAAACCAACACGCCCAATTTCGGGATCCTGTCCTGAATAATTGGTAAACGTAAGTAAATTGCGTGCAACCAATCTTACGCTCATATTGTTCAGGTTGAATCTTTCAGCGATATCCTGTTTTAGCCTGTAGGTAATGCTAACATTGTTTAATCTAAGGAAATCACCCTTTTCCACATACCGGTCTGAACCCAGGTTGTTACTGGGATGATCCATATAAGCGCGGGGCAACAAGCCCTCATAGTCCATACCCTGTCTTTTCCACCGGTACAAAACAGCTTTACTCTGATTGCTCCTGTTGAGCATGCCCTCCGTATCTGCTGCAACCTGGTTGATGATGTCAAAACCCAAACGGTAATGAAAACTAACGGAAGCGGAGAGTTGTTTATAGCGTATATTTGTACCGAACCCTCCAATGAACTCCGGGCTGGAATCCCCAATGTAAACGGCATCCAGAATATCAATCTTACCGTCGTGGTTTATGTCCTCATACATGGCATCCCCTCCTTTAAATTCATAGGTTTCCAGAAAACTCATGGGAATGGCCTTTCCCTTGCTGTCTGTGAGGATCTCTCCATTCTCATCGCGGGCAACTGCATCTTCGTCACTCGGATAAACCCCTAAATACCGAAAACCATAAAAAGAACCGATGGGTTTTCCAACTTCGGCTTTACGCGGGTATTCACCGTTACCGATGGATGAACCCTTATCTTTTTTAAAGTTCTCGGGGAATGATTTAAAGCTATTGATGTTTTGTGAGGTATTAAAGTTTAGGGAAAGCTGAAAATTTTTCTGCTGGATTAAAGTTCCCCGCATGAAATATTCCCACCCGATATTTTGCAGTTCGCCTCCGTTGAAATGGTCTAGCTCACGGTAACCGGTTGATGTAGGGATATTATAATCTTTCCATAAAAGGTCTGATGTTAGCTTTTTATAGGTTTCAGCCTGGATATACAAACGATTATCAAACATGTTAATGTCTATTCCGGCATTCCAGGTGGTGACGGTTTGCCATCTTAAATTGGCTAGCTCTATTTGGTTAGGAATAATAGCCTGCTCTCCCATGTACTGATTAAATGTTGAATAATAGGCATAAGAAGCATACGCTTTATTAATTTTTTTACCGGATTCGCCCCAGCTCAGTCTTATTTTGGACTCATTGAGGAAGTTCAAACCCTGCAGAAAATTTTCATCTGAAAATCTCCAACCGAGAGATAAACTGGGAAATAATCCCCACTGGTTGCGTTGCCCGAATGCCGAACTGCCGTCAGCCCGCAGATTGGCATTCAGAAGATACCGGTCTTTAAATTTATAGGAGATAGAGCTCAATGCCCCGAACATCCTGGTATGAGTGCTACCTGATTTAATACCACCAACCGGAGCATTCTGGGCCGGGTCTGTAATGAACATGGTAGGCCCTCTGTTTTGAGACATATTCATGAACTGGGATTTTGAATCCTCCATTTCCCACATTAGAACACCGGTCAGGCTGTGATCACCACCTGCTCTGAATGGCCGTATAAAAAACTGCGAACGGCTCAACAAACGGTTGTTAATGCTGTTTCTTTCCTGGGCGCTGTTGTTTTCGTAGTAAAGCCAGTCAGCTCCAATGGCGGCGGAAGGTAAAAATTTGTTGCCTTTGTTATTGATATATGAAAAAGATATGCTCTCTTTAAAGATCAACCAATCGGTGATGGTGTAATTGATCTTAAAGTTGTTCTGCACTTCATTCTTCCGTGTATCATTCATGCCCAAATCCGAAATGGCAATGGGATTGAAGTAATCATATCCTCTTCCCTGGTAAGTTTCGATGGGGGTAAAATAATCTCCCGTGGGATTACCTTGTTGATCGTATTCCCAGACAGACATGTTGGGTGATTTGATGTATCCCATCTGTCGGACGTTCATCCATCGATGCCATTTATTACCAACTGATACTCCATGAATTTTGGGATTTTGTTCTCGAAAATTATTGGTATAGGTAAAATTGGTTGTAAACCGCAGGTTATCGGAAATGTTGTAGTCAAAGTTCACCCTTACGCTAAATCTTTGGAATGAGGTATTTGTGGTGGTGCCGCCTTCATCTTGATAGTTGACAGAGGCATAATAATTGCTTTTTTCCCCTCCACCCGACATTTTGAAGAAATGATCGTGGGTATAGGAATCCTGGGTTATCCGGTTAACCCAATCGGTGTTAGCGGTATAGTTGTGAAAATCCACAAAGTTTCTGTCATAGGCAATTTCCTGTGGGATATCGAAATTTCCTTCAGCATTATGCCATTCTTCAAGCTGCAAAGTGATATATTCATCTCCGTTCAGCATGGGTATTGGCGGAGGCTGAATATTGGCACTGGCTTTATAATCGTATGCGAATTGGATGTTTCCTTTTGTGCCTTTATTGGTTTCAATCAATAACACCCCGTTTGCTCCTTTAGAACCCCAGACGGCAGTAGAAGCGGCATCTTTTAATACTTCGACCGATGCAATATCCTGGGGGGCGATACTCAGTAACTGACCCAAATCGTGCTGGTCGGCTGAAGCAAAGTTAAATTGTTCCGTTTCGATATCCTGGGGTATACCGTCTACGACAATAAGGGGGTTGGTATTTCCAAGGGAACCCATTCCGCGGATCACAATATTTGATCCGCTACCGGGTGCACCGGATGCTGAAATGATATCAAGACCGGATACCTGTCCCTGGAGCGCACTGGCAGCAGAGACCCCTGCCTGGCCACTTAATTTTTCCATGTCTACCTTCATTGAGGAACCGGTCTGGTCCCGGTCAGCCACCCCTGTAAGGTCATCTCCCCGTGATTCGGCTGTGACGGTAACCTGCTCAATACCAAGTGTTTGGGGCTCAAGAGCTACATTTATGCGTGATCTCCCGTTAATTTTGAATGTTTGTGCTTCATATCCGACAAAACTGACCTGAATCGTATGCTGGGCATTGGATACTTCGAATACATAGTTTCCATTGACATCGGTTATCACACCTTTTACAACCCTGTTCTGATCGTCCATTTCAACGATATTTACTCCGGGTAGGGGTTCTCCGGTTGCCTGATCGGTTACACGACCCCTGATGACCGTACCCTGTTGGGCTGCCATTTCAAAACTTTGAAATAAAAAGCTTAAGGCTAAAACTAAAATATAAATATTTTTCATGTTGCCACAGATTATAATTCTAATCTAAAATACGAATAATGAATCTCTTATCAATACTTTGTCAATGTTATGGATTACTCCGGTTGTTATGTAATCATACTTGGAGGCCGATTGTTCATTTGGATCATAATTGACGATCTGATTGGTTACCCCTTCCTTTTCAGGTATTTCCAAATAAACATCGCCGTTTTTATCCAGTATCTGAATGAGGTCCGGACTGGTTTTAATGTTCAGTTTGCTGTATATGCTGGTGTATTGGTCTGAGCGCTCATCCAAAAGTGTAGTTGGATATTCCCTGGAAGGCTTTTTGCCGTCGGTAAAAAGCAAATCACCTCTTACAAAATGATATTGGAGTAATCTACGCAGTTCAAATTTTGGTAAACTTCCGGCCCCGTAATTTTCCAGTGCTTCGTCACTTGGAATAAATACGGTGTAAGATTCTCCGTCTGTCAGAAAAGGAAATTCATAGTAAACGGGATCATAAAGACCGGCTTTTCTTAGTAAATCAAGGAATTCCGGGTATTTGGATATAAAGTTACCATACCAACCGCCACCGGATTGAAAACTAAAGAAGGTTTGTACCTTGTAAGCTTTTCCATTGTCTGTTTCTCCGGAAAATTCTTCAGGGGTAAGGTAAATCGTACTGTCTCCCTCAAATCCAAATTTTGTTGGGCTGGTGCCGCTTACGATATTATCTTTGTTGTTTACAATGATGTACTGGCCACCGAGATTTCTTATAAATTCTTTATCGGCAGTACCTTCCGGAACTTCTGTAGCAACCTGATTAAGAATCATGTTGCGCAGCTCTTTGCGGGTTAATTCTCTGATCCCGGGCAATGATTGATCGTAAGTTTCGAAATGGAATAACTCCCGTTCAATATCATCTATTACGCGTATCAGGCTGGAATCACCCACTGCACTCAAGCTGGTGCTTTGATCCCCGGGAATATAGAAAGCATAATTCACATTGGGATTTTTCAAAGCAGGCAGAACACCTGTGTATTCTGTAGCATATAACATTTTTGAAAAATTCCTGTTTAAATACATGGGCTGGCAAATACTTTTAATAACCCGGGGCACAATAGCTTCGTTTACGCCCAGAAAAGAACAATTGCTGCCATAAGTTTTTTGAATGATGTTGGCCTCATTGAGGAGCACACTGTCACGCTCTCCATTGAGGAATCCTTTATTGATGTCTGTAGGGTAGATAGCATTGTAGCTCATATGGCTGTTGACAATGATTTCTTTGATGATCTTCGGTATGCCTTCTATATCCCCCCATTGTGAAAAATATTCGTTGGTAAAGGATTCCAGTGCCTGATCCGTTGGTGCGATCAAACCATGATGGTCACGGAGGGTTAATAATTGGTTTCCTCTAAAGCCGGTTAATTCACTGTGAATATTGAATACCAGATCCGGGAATCTTACATTGTACAGGGAGTCAATGTTTTCCCCTGCAGCAGCACCTTCCTGTTCAAAGGTTGCTTTCAGGTTCAGGTTGAGCTCGGAAAAATCAAAGATCAGATTCCTGAACTTGTTGTAGGTATAACCTTCATGTCCCCTTTCCATTATTTCTTCGGCATTTGGCAAAGGCAATACTACCCGGTCAGTCTTGTAGACGAAACCATTTTCAGCAGGTATCTGTTCTCCCATTTGAGATTCAGCGTAATATAAGCTATCATCTATAAAGGTATTGTTAAAATAATATTCATAATCGCTGCCGGTCAAATCGTAGATGTTTAAATATTCCTTGTAAAAAATGGGAATGTATTTATTGGCTTCAGTATAGGCGGTTTTTATGTTGTTGGATTCCGAGGAATCAACAATTTGAAAGAATTGGCCTTGCTTTTTCACCCGATACTTTTGGTTGTCTTCACGATAAAGCGTTTGTCTTTTGTACGCCCGGGGTTCTCTCAAATTATCGTCCGGGTCAATCCAACCGGAAACATCCAATATCCGAAATTGATTTTTGCTCCAGGCATTGTAAATAATTTGAAATTCTACCAGTTTGTTGATTTTTTCGGAGGCTCCTTCCGACTCCAGCAGGGTTTGATATTCCGGGTGATCTTGGAAGAATGCCTCAAAAGCTTCATTGGTTGGAGCAAAAACAGCATAGCTTCCCGAGGTGTTCAATATGGTGTCGTATCCTGATTTTTCCAAAAAACGGGCAAAGGTGGAAAGATCTTCCTCATTCTCTACCTGAGTAAAAATCTTACCTTCCTGCCAAGGTGGCTCCTGATATTTTGGTTGATCATAAATATCCTGACACTTCCACATTGTTGTTGTCAGTAAGCTTACTAAGAGCAACAAAAAGGCACTTCTTAATTGTTTATATTTCATAGTATTTGATAAATTTTTGTCTTTAGAAGAAAGATTTGGGTGATTTATCGAATGTTCAAATATGATGTATTTTTTTATAAAAGCAAAATTTTTTCAAAAAAAATTAAAAGAAAATTAAAAGTAATTTAAAAGTAACTTCTTAATCAAAAAATATAGCCTTGCTATCATTGTGACCGACTTAGGGTCTGCTGAAAAACACAAAAAAACCTTAAAATAAACAGGCTATACATAATATATTGTTTATAAAATGCAAGGTTTTTCGTAAATATCC
>CAYYLT010000030.1:4088-18298 GCA_964472385.1 uncultured Bacteroidales bacterium | reverse complement strand
AGTATACCCGAATACATTTGCAATTTTTTCTCTTTTATTTTTCTTTTGAAAATTTTGCACAGGAGTTTCTCAATATCAGATTGACTGGAAAGACGTGTACTATGCTTTTGAAGCCCATGTTGATAGCCTCAAAAAAGGCAACAATCCGAAAAAAAATGGATAAAAATAAAAAAAGTAAGGACATAATAAGTAAAACATTAATATCCTTTCATTTATAATTTTCCATTTTTTATGAAACGTCCATGACAAAATAATCATTAATATCACAAAAGGAAATGATTATTTTATCATGGTAAGTTACACAAGGCCAATTAAATAAATAAAAAATAATCTTGTGAATAATACAGGTTAAATGACACCAAATAAAAAGCCGCTGCTATAATTTGTTGTATAACAGCGGCTTTTAAAATTAATGGTGGGCCCAGTAGGACTTGAACCTACGGCCACCTGATTATGAGTCAGGTGCTCTAACCAACTGAGCTATGGGCCCGTAGTACTCTCTGCCCGCCTTCCCCCCTATCCAATCGGAGTGCAATATTAATATTTTGTTGCGAATTAAGCAACCCTTTGCATTGAATATTCTCTCAACTAACCTGTATGATACATAGTAAATGAATTAATACAGGTTAATTTGTTAACTCGCAATAAACCATTTTATTATTAATTCCGGTGGCTTAAAATTCCTAAACCTAAAACAGGTTTATGGAGCCCGGATATCTATACGTCAATTAATTACTGCGTCAGCTTTGGCAAGGTTTTCAGCATCAAATCCACCACGTTGTGTACGTTCTGATCGAAGATCTTCAGGATCTCTTTCCAGGTCACGGGTTCTTCATCCTCATGCCAGCAGTCATAGTCGGTGCTCATGGCAATGGTGGCGTATGGTATTTCCAGCTCATTAGCCAGTATGGCTTCCGGTGCGATTGACATGTTGATCACATCGGCACCCCAGGTCCTGAACATTTTTGATTCGGCACGGGTGGAGAACCTGGGTCCTTCAATGGTGATAACCGTTCCACGGGGGTGGTAGTTGAGGTTTAGCTCACCGGCCGATTCGATCAGCTTCTTCCGCATGGTTTCTGAAAATGGATCGGCCATGGTTGCATGTTTCATCTCACTGGGCTCAAAGCTTTCATAAAAGCTTACTTTACGGTGCCTGGTAAAATCGATAAACTGATCGAGGATCACCAGATCTCCGCGGTCGATATTCTCTCGCAGGCTGCCACAGGCAGTTGAGGTGAGGATGTAATCGCATTTCAAATGATGCAGGGCATAGATATTGGCACGGTTGTTTACCTGGGAGGGTGGTATGGTGTGTTTCTTACCATGGCGGGATAATATGACAATTTCTGTATCATGAATTTTTCCGGTGGTCAAAACCGAACTGGGTTCTCCATAAGGTGTTTCCAGCTCTATGTTTCCGGGATTTTTTAGTATCGCTGGGTTTTCTAAACCTGAACCGCCAATAATTCCTACTTTTACCATTTCATATGGATTTTAATGTTTAACATTGTTATGATCCGATTTGATTAAAATATTTCATCAATATATCGCCAGCTTCATCCAGGCTCCTGCCAAAGGTCATGATCCCTTCTTCATGCCCCCCCATGATGATGATCTTTTCTATACGTACGGATCTGTCTTGCATCAATTTTTTGATCTCTTCGGCCATTTCCGGTGTACCAAAAGCAGCTTCCGGATCGGTAGTCGGCAGTTTATTTTTTAACATTTTCCACACTTTGATGTGATGGGTATGGACCACGGCCTTTACATCGGCGTCGGATTCATAGATGGCTGCATGGGTAAGGGATTCTGAGCTGGCTTTTACCTGCCCCATGCACTTCACATAGTTGTTGGCCACATCGTAATCGATCACCCGGGCATAATGGTTTTTGGTCAGTTCTTCATGCCTGCCTGTTTCCGAGCCGGTGATGATAAAACGGTTGCTCTTTTCTTCCCTTATGCTTAAATTGCCAAATCCTATACCCTCAGGGGTGACACCAATCAATTCGTGGTTGTATAGCCTTTTACGCCATTCATTGATCTTGTTGAAATTCTTCTGGGAAAAGGTAAAATCTTTCCTTTCCCACTCACATTGAAACTTGATGTATCCTTCCTCTTTTGTCATAATGTAAACATTTTACGGATTTCTTTTTTTTTCGGTTTGCATAATCCCTTCTCGGTGATCAGGGATGTTATATACCTGGCCGGGGTTACGTCGAATCCATAATTGGCTGTCCCGGCTTCCGGCGGTGTAAGGAGCACTTTCATGGTTTGACCTTCATGGTAACCTTCGATATATTTCACTTCATGTTCATGTCTTTGTTCAATGGGCATGTTATCCATTCCGTTTTCCATCCCGGTATCTATAGAAGATAACGGCAAAGCCACATAAAATGGGATGTTGTTATCATATGCTGCCAGTGCCTTCAGGTAGGTGCCTATTTTGTTGGCAACATCTCCATTGATGGCTGTCCGGTCGCTACCGGTAATCACCATATCTACCATTCCTTTTTGCATTAGCAAGCCGCCTGTATTATCTGCAATAATGGTATAGGGCACACCATGTTGCTGCAGCTCCCAGGCAGTAAGCCGGGCTCCCTGATTGCGGGGCCTTGTCTCGTCAACCCACACATGCAATTTGATACCTTTATCATGGGCCAGGTAGATTGGTGCCGTAGCAGTTCCATAATCGATAGATGCCAGCCATCCTGCATTACAATGCGTCAAAATGTTAACAGGATCTCCGTTTTTTCTGTTGGCAATGGCTTTGATCAAAGGCATGCCAAACTCCCCAATCTTAACACAATTTTCTTTTTCCGCTTCCAACAAGTTCTGAGCTGTTTTGCGGGATAGAGATTTGGCTTCTTCCAGGTCTTGAGCCGATGACAGGCGGTTTTTTACATGATCTACAGCAAACGCCAGGTTTATCGCTGTCGGCCTTGCGCTCTTAAGATAATCCGCTGCATCAATTATATTCGTATGCCAGTTGCTTGCTTTCGCCTCCAGAAGGGCCAGATACATCCCAAAAGAAGCCGTAACGCCAATGAGCGGTGCCCCTCTGACTGTCATGTCTTTGATAGCAAGGTAAGTATCCTCAAGGGTGCGCAGATCCTTTATTTTGAATGCAAACGGCAGCTCCCGCTGATCGATCACCTGTACGGTTTCATTATCTTTCAGCCAGATGCTCTGATAATTGACTTGGTCAACCTGCATAATGCTTATGTGTTTTTAATTTCCAAAAATTAATAAAAAAATATATGAAACGAATAAATTGAATTATTTTTACCTGGCAAAACCATACGCAGATGTTAAGTAACATGGGTAATATAAAAAATGTGTTGTTTGACCTGGGGGGTGTTATCCTGGATATTGACCCGGCCAGAGGGCTTGAAGCTTTCAGGAAATTAGGAGTTCCCGATATGGTGGCATCCAATATCCGTTACAATGAAAAGGATATTTTTCTTGAATTTGAAAAAGGTTTGATCTCGGAAAAACAATTCATTGAAAAGATTAAACAGATGAGTGGAGTGCATATGATAGATGAGGAGGTTCTTGCTGCCTGGAATACCATATTGCAGGATCTTCCAAAAGAAAGGGTTGATATGCTCCATAAGCTGCATCATTCTTCCCGGTTTCGCGTATTTCTGCTGAGCAATACGAATCCGACCCATATCAGGTTATCCAATCAGATGTTAAGGGAGCAAACGGGTATAGAAAGCCTGGAAATACTTTGCGAAAAGGCTTATTACTCCTATAGATTGCAAATGAGGAAGCCCGATGCGGAAATTTTCCATTATGTGTTGGATGACAGCAGCCTTAAACCCGAAGAGACCCTTTTTGTCGATGACTCAAAGGTTAATATCGATGCAGCCCGGCAACTGGGTATTGAATCCTTCCATTTATCCGAGAGGATCGCTGTCAACGATCTTTTTTCCGCACAGTCAATAGCCAAATGGATTTAAGTTTGCCTGAATCCCGCATCTGATAAAGTTTTACCAGTGCATTTTCTTTTTTTTCAAATGATTCGATTGCCACGCGGTATAGGTTGTCCTTTTCCAGTATTTCAGCATTAAAACCACGACTGTTGATTTGCTTTTTAAATTGGCGGGCATTGTTATGGATTTGAAAGCTTCCGGCAATGAGGTAATAGGTGTTGGTATCCCTGGGAGCCTCGTACCTCAGGGCGGTCTTTTTGCTTGTCATCTGATGCAGGGCTTCCTTGACCTCCCTGGATACAGCAGTATCTGACGTTGTCCCGGCTGAATGAACCTGCTTTTTGTTGTCCTCCTTTTGATGAAGCACCTGGCGGAAGAAATCTTCTTTTTGTATTTTATAGGCCAGGTAATCAAAAAATCCTATATAATATCCTCCTGCCATGATCAGCAGCAGAAAGACAGATAGCGATCCCCAGATCAGATTTTTTTTTCGTGATTTTTTTCTTTCAGGAGGGGGTGCAACAGGGGAGGCAATTGTTCGGGACTGTTTATTTTCTTCCAGCTCAAATGTTTCCGTGGGTATTTCCTCGAATCCCATGTTCAGTTCAAAGTGTTCATCAGCAATAAAATGGATTTGATTGTTTTCCCCTTTTTTAAAGGTTCCAATGCCTTTTAATTCATATCTTCCGTTACGTATAAGTTGTTTGTTGATTTGCGAGACGAAGCTGCTGACCTGTTCTCTCGCCTCTCTTAAGGTTATGTTCTGCCTCAAAGAAAGAGAGCTGGCCAGAATCTGGTCGCTATCGGCTTTTACTTCCGGATAAAAACACAGTTTTTTAACCGGAGGTTGGATGACTTTTCTCTGTGGGTTGATTTTGGCAGATTGATATTCAATGGCCAGACTGCCCAGTCCGGGTATTACAATACCTTCCCTGCGGGTTAAGAGATCTTTTATGATGAGCGATAAATCCAATATTTTCCTCTAATTTGAGCTTTCAACAAATATAGGTAAAATTTTATATTTCGTATCCGGTTCCTGCCATACATTTATTCGAAAGCTTAGCTTCAGAGGAGCATGCATGGTATTGTTTGTTTTTTTTAATGTGGGATTATCTGGATTCTTCCCGCAAAGCATCACGCATCCATAAACTTCGCTTCGCTCCTTTATGAATAAACCCTGTTAGGAAGGGCCAATATTTCCTGAAAAATTATACCTTAGTCGGCCCGAATATAGCGTAAAAATAACAAAAACAGACCATATGAATTCTAAAGAAAAGATACTTGTTACCGGAGGGACCGGTTATATCGGTTCACATACCGTTGTAGAATTGATACATGCAGGTTATGAGGTGGTGGTTATCGATAACCTGTCCAATTCAGAAGTAGGTGTACTTGATGGCATTCAAGAGATTACCGGTGTAAGGCCGGAGTTTTATATGCTGGATCTTTGTGATCATGAGGAGCTCAAGGACTTTTTTTCCCAACACCGGGATCTCAATTCCGTGATCCATTTTGCAGCATATAAAGCAGTTGGCGAGTCATCTGAAAAACCCCTGATGTATTACAGGAATAATATAACCTCCACCCTGAATTTGCTGGAGTGTATGATTGATTTTGATGTGACCAACATGGTTTTTTCTTCCTCCTGCACGGTTTATGGGCAACCCGACAAGCTGCCTGTTGATGAATCAGCGACCATCAAAGAACCTTTGTCGCCTTACGGCAATACCAAGCAGGTCAATGAACGGATGATCCAATATTCCATCGAAGCGGGACATCCGATCCGGGGCATCTCATTAAGATATTTTAACCCCATCGGGGCCCATCCTTCAGCTATCATAGGTGAAATACCCCAGGGTGTTCCCAATAATCTGGTGCCTTTTATAACACAAACTGCCCTTGGTCTGCGCCATGAGCTTAAGGTGTTTGGGAATGACTATAATACGCCTGATGGTACGCCAATCAGAGACTATATTAATGTTGTGGATCTTTCCAGGGCACATGTGGCTGCTATTGAACGCCTTATTGAAAGCCGGAACAAAAAAGCCTATGAGTTTTTTAATCTGGGAACCGGCCGGGGAAACACCGTGCTGGAAGTCATCAATGCATTTGAGCAGGCTACGGGACAGAAAATAAAATATAAGATTGTAGACCGAAGGCCTGGAGATGTAGAAAAAGTATATGCCGATACATCTTTTGCAAATGATGAGCTGGGGTGGAAAGCCCGGGAGACCCTGGAGGAGTCTTTGCGTTCAGCCTGGAACTTTGAAAAGGCTTACAAAAAGAAAGAATATAATCAGTAACGTCTTCGGCTTTCGGTGTCTTGCGTTTATTTAAAAAGTGGGGCATGTATCAAACAGCTTAAAATACGCAGGTTGCTTATGAATAAGAAAATTTTGGTTACAGGTGGTGCAGGTTTTATTGGCTCGCATCTTGTAAGGCACTGGCTCAATCACTATCCCGAGGATATCATCATCAATCTGGATAAACTGACATATGCCGGTAACCTGGAAAACCTCTCAGATGTAGAACATTATAAGAATTATGAATTTGTTCGGGGTGACATTTACGATGCCCCTTTTCTTTATGACCTTTTCAAGGAGTATCAGTTCGACGGTGTCATTCACCTTGCAGCGGAGTCACATGTTGATCGCTCCATTACCGATCCCAATGAATTCATTAGGACCAATATCGTGGGTACCGTGAATCTGCTGAATGTTTCCAAAACATTTTGGGAGGAGGATAACCGGAACAAGCTATTTTACCATGTATCGACAGATGAAGTGTACGGATCACTGGGAGCGGAAGGCTATTTTACGGAAGAGACGCCTTATGATCCTAAAAGTCCTTATTCTGCTTCCAAAGCCGGCTCCGACCACATGGTCAGGGCTTATTTTAACACCTATGGCCTGCCTGTGATCATATCGAATTGTTCAAACAATTACGGTCCGAACCAATTTCCTGAAAAACTGATACCCCTTTTCATCAACAACATTAAAAATAACCGGGAGCTTCCTGTTTACGGCAAAGGTGAAAACATTCGTGACTGGCTTTATGTGGTAGATCATGCTCAGGCTATCGACCAGATCTATCACAAAGGAAAGGTTGGGGAGACTTATAACATTGGAGGTGATAATGAATGGAAAAACCTGGATTTGGTTGAAAAACTATGTGAGATCATGGACCGGAAGCTTGGCAGAGAAGCAGGCTTATCTGCCAGGCTGATCCGTTTTGTAAAAGACCGGGCAGGGCATGATCTGCGTTATGCCATCGATTGTTCCAAGCTTAAGTTAGAACTGGGATGGAAACAGCAGGTAAGCTTTGAAGAAGGTTTGGAAAGAACGGTTGAATGGTATCTCAGCAATGAGCAATGGCTTGATCATGTCATAACCGGCGAATATGAAGCGTATTACCGAAAGCAATATTTAGATCGGTAAGGGTACAGCCTCACAAAGACAAAAGACCCGCTCAAATGGTGCAACAAAAAAAACATTGCATTTGCCATCCGTTTTTCTACTATCCGCCGCCTGCTGCTTTTTACTGAAATTTCAAATCATTCAACCGTAACCGATTTTGCCAGGTTTCTGGGTTGATCGACACTGCAACCGCGAAGTACAGCTATATGATAGGACAAAAGCTGCAAGGGAATAACGGTAAGCAATGAAGCCAGAGATTCCAGGGTTTGCGGTATTTCCAGTACATGGTCCGCCATGTCTTTGATGATGGTATCTCCTTCCGTAACCACGGCAATCACTTTTCCTTTCCGGGCTTTTATTTCCTGAATATTGCTTACGATCTTATCATATGATTTATCCTGCAATGCAATGACCACTATCGGCATGTTTTCGTCGATCAGGGCGATGGGGCCATGCTTCATCTCGGCGGCAGGATAACCTTCAGCATGAATATAGGATATTTCTTTTAACTTAAGCGCACCTTCCAGGGCTACGGGAAAAGAATACCCCCTGCCCAGGTAAAGGAAATTGGTGGCATTTTTATACAATTTTCCCAGCTTTTTAAATTCCTGGTTGTAGGAAAGGATGGTTTCAATCTTATCGGGTATATCGGAAAGTTCTTTTATCAGTCTGTGATAGACCGGATCTGTAATTTCCCCCCTTTTCTTGCCCAGGAGGATTGCCATCATGGCCAGGACCGTTACCTGTGCGGTAAATGCTTTGGTAGAGGCTACGCCTATCTCCGGACCGGCGTGGGTATAAACACCGGCATTGGTTTCACGGGGTATACTGGAGCCAACGACATTGCATATACCCAGTACGGTTGCCCCTGATTCTTTGGCCTGCTGGATGGCAGCCAGTGAATCTGCTGTTTCTCCGCTTTGGCTCATGGTGATCACCACGTCTTCTTTGGTGATGATTGGATTCCTGTAGCGAAATTCTGAAGCGTATTCAACTTCTACAGGTATACGTGCCAGATCTTCAATAAGGTATTCGCCGACAAGACCTGCATGCCAGGAGGTACCGCAGCCCAGGATGATTATTCGATTTGCGTTTTCCAGTATGGGCATTACACTGTGCAAGCCTCCAAGGGAAATGTATTTTTTATCCTGTGAGATCCTTCCTCTGAAGGTATCTTTTATAGACCGGGGTTGTTCAAAAATCTCCTTCAACATGAAATGATCGTAACCATTCTTTTCTATATCGCCAATCTCCATATCCAGTTTCTGAACCTTGGGGGTGAGTTTATCGTTCTTCAGGGTTTTCAGTACCAGTTCATCCCGTCCCAGAACAGCCATGTCGTTATCATTCAGATAAATCACGCTTTTTGTATGTTCTACGATTGGCGTTGCATCGGAGGCTATGAAATATTCGTTTTCTCCGATACCAATGACCAGAGGGCTACCACGTCGTGCTGCAATCAGCTTATCCGGTTCGTTTTTGCAGATGATAGCCAGTCCGTAGGCTCCAATGACTTTATGAAGCGCAAGCCTTACCGCAATTTCAGCCGAAACCTGTCCTTTCAGATAAATGTATTCGATCAGGTTGGCTAGAACTTCCGTGTCGGTATCCGTTGTGAACGTATAACCGCGATCTTCCAGTCTTGACTTTAAACGTCCGTAATTTTCAATGATCCCGTTATGGATTAATATAAAATGTCCGTTTTCTGAGGAGTGGGGGTGTGCATTGATGTCGTTGGGTTCCCCATGGGTTGCCCAACGCGTATGACCAATGCCTATATCCCCGGTGATGTCATGTTGCCTGGCATATACTTCCAGATCATCCACTTTTCCCTTTTTTTTATATATGGATACTTCGCGCGGATTGTTCAGCAGCGCAACACCGGCAGAGTCATATCCACGGTATTCCAATCTTTTTAGCCCGTTGACTAAAATGGAATAAGCCTCTTTGTTTCCTATATAACCTACAATTCCACACATACTTTAAGGTTTAAAATATTTGATTCGTAATTTGATCGACTGACTATGACCGATTCCGGAAAAAATCAATTGCCCAGGTTCAATTCGGTAATTGGGTATCTGCAAGTAGATGTTTTTTTCATCCAAATAACCGTCAATAAAATCCTGTAGATAATTTGTGATATTGCAGCTGTAAATATTTTCTTCCGGCAGGTATCTCCCGTTAAAAAATTCACTGTTAGAGATGGAAATGTAACTGGTGTCGTTGAGGTAGGTATACATTCTAACCGCATCAGGAAAGAGTTGATCATCAGGATCCTGGTAGTCCATAAGGGGTTTTATCTCAATTTCAGCTCTGGCCAAAAAGAAAGCGTCGCTGCCAAATGTCTCTTTTAATTTTTTCTCGGGTAGCTCCAGCCGCGTCCTTACTCCACCCAGGCTGTTGGTAAACACGATGCTGTCGGATTTTGTTGAATCGTTGGTTAAAAAATCATAAACATTTGCTGTACCTTGGGTAGCCTCCTCAAAATGATGTTCAAAGGCATTCACACGCAGTGAGGAGGAATTGAATTGATAATCGAGTGTTAACGTATCTTGAGATCCATTTTCTGTTTGTTTATAGGAAAGTTCCAGATAGGATGAATCATTGGTTATTTTGATGTCGCTAAGGTATCCGTTCTCTCCAGAGCTTTCCATCTCCGCGTAAATACCCGGGAAATATTCCAAAAATTTTTCCCTGTTTGTCAAGGCACTATCAGGGGTAGCTTTAAGGAATTTGGCAAATTGCTTTGTTAGTGTGATTTCAATAAGGGTGTCTCCCTGATATTCAGTAAATGAAGAGATCTTATCTTCTTTGTTGTAATACTTTTCAGGATTGGTGCTGGAATAGTATTTGGATCTGTAGTCGAGATTTTGGCTTAGTTTGTAAATATTAATCAGTGCATTACCAGGGGGGCCATACGTTTCAGCGAGTCTTAAATAGAGCTTTGCACCTATCGTTTCAATGGCTTCGAAATCGATTGTATCGGTTGGATAGATTTCTGACATAAAAACCGCTTCAAGTTTGCCAAAATGGGGGTCGAAATAATCTCCCAGCAACAAATTGGCACGTTGTTGAATAATAGGGTACAATGTTTGAAAGGAGTCGGATCTTTCGACAAAGGTTTTGAGTTCAAAGCTTGAATCATATTTTGCTGTGATTTGGTCGTCCGGCTGCATGATTTGGGTGCCAAATTCTTTTGCATCCTTTTCACACCCGGCAATACTGAAAGCAATTAACGAAACAAAAAGGGTGTTTTTCAGCGCCTTAACAACATATCTTTTCATCACTGACCTCCGGCTCGATAAAACCATACCATTTATTTTTTTAACAATTCATCATAGAATTCAGAGTGGGCATCAACATACTTCTCTTCGGGTTGATATTCAAGGGTGGGTTTGCGGGATTGCTGAATATACTTATCAATCTCTTCATGGATTTGCTGGCTGCCTTTGATGACGCCATCGGAATGATCGATGATCATTTTGTTCAGGTTGATATAATCGGGGTTATCTTTGATCTTTTGGATGGCTTTACTTTTTATTCCCTCAAGCTTCATTTTATTCTTTAATTCATTTCTCAGGGGTTTATTAAAGGCATTGTTGTATATGGAATATACGACTTTTGAGTTGGCAAAAACTGGATCGTCATGATAGATATTTTTTAGATACAAAGGCACCAGGGCAGTGAACCACCCAAGGCAATGAACAATATCGGGGGACCACCGAAGTTTTTTTACCGTTTCCAGCACACCTCTGGCAAAAAAAAGGGCTCTTTCATCATTGTCTTCGAAATATTCTCCGTTTTCATCTTTTAATGTGTATCTTCTCTGGAAATAATCTTCATTATCAATAAAATAAATTTGCATACGTGCCGACTGGATGGAAGCAACTTTTATGATCAATGGTCTGTCCGTATCATCGATGATTAAATTCATACCTGAAAGCCGGATTACTTCATGAAGTTGATTTCTTCTTTCATTGATGCTTCCATATTTTGGCATGAACGTCCTGATCTCTTTTCCTCTTTCTTGTATGCCCTGGGGCAAGTAGCGCCCTGTTCGGGACATCTCATTTTCAGGCAGGTATGGGGTAATTTCCTGAGATATGAAGAGTACTTTCGTTTTTTCCATTATTGCGTGTAATTGGTTTAGGTCAAAATTTCACGCAAAATTAGTAAAATTATTCGTATTTACCAATAATTTAGCTTACAGTGAGAATCTGAACAACACCCTATTTTGTTCTTTTCAGCCATTAATCCAGTAACGCATATGATAGGCACTGTCCCAAAAAAGCCACTCATACCTTGAAGAGCGGATATATTGAACTTTCATCTTTTGCCGTATTGTTGAGTTGTTTTCCCGGGCCAGTCGTTCGGTGATCTCTTTGAGCCGATGGGTTGTTTGATCAAAGGCTGCTCCTGCGTATGTTTCTATCCATTTTTGATATTTGTTCTCAGGGTAGGCTTTTTGGTAAATGTCTGTGGCCACTTTATTGTAAAGCCAGAAACAAGGCAGCAGACCGGCCAAAGCTTCAGGATAGCTTTTAAATGCAACGGAGGAGAGCAAGAAATTGGCATAAGCTTCAGTCGCCAAGGCGATTGTTTTGGGGTAGGGTATGTTAAAAGTTTTACTGAAGTCTTCATGCAGGGTACGCTCAATTTCAAGACCTTCTTTTGCGAATGAAATGAAATCCAACAGTTCCCCATGGGTAGGAGCTACTGAAGCCAGTGCGGCCAATGCTCTGGAGTATTCACCAATATAGTGCATGTCCTGACTGATATAAAACCGGAATTTTTCTTCAGGCAGGATGCCTTTTGCCAGTTCAATATTAAAAGGGTGCTGTATGATTGACTGGTAGATGTTTTCGACATGTTGATCCAGCTCGTTTATAAATTCCATTCCGTTTTTGTATGTTGTGAAAGGTCATAACAGTTGCTATTACGGATCCGGGGATACTCAGGTCCAGTATTGGTAGAAATGATGTACCGGACCGTTACCGTTTCCAATATGGTAGGTTGCGCCATTGACAATAGCTTGATGGGTATATGAAAGTCCTTTTTGGATGGCCTTTTCCAATGATTCGCCTTTAGCCAGGTTGGCGGCAATGGCAGAGGAGAGGGTACATCCTGTGCCATGGATATTGGCTGTATTGATCCGTTGGTTGGGTATTTCCAGAAGTTTATCTTCCTCCGGAATATAGAGGATGTCAATCAGTTCATCTGCCTGAAAGTGCCCTGATTTTAGCAATATGGAAGAAGCTTTTGTTTGGGCCAGGTCTTTTGCTGCTTGCCTGAATGCTTTCCGCGTATTGATTTTTCTGTTCAGGATTATTTCAGCTTCCGGAAGGTTCGGAGTAATAACAGTTGCTAGGGGAAGTATTTCACGGATTAGCGTTTCAATGGCTTCCTCCTCCAGAAGTTTGGCACCCGAAGCAGCAACCATCACCGGATCAACCACCAGGTTATTGATCCCGTATTTTTTAAGTGAAGATACAACCTGCCGAATCACCCCGGAACTGTGTAACATACCAATTTTGACGGCATCGGTACCAATGTCCTCCATAACAGCAGCCATTTGATTTTTCAGGAATTCAACAGGAACAGGATAAATGGCCCTCACTTCCTGTGTGTTCTGTGCAGTTAATGCTGTTATCACCGACATACCATAAACTTTGTTGGCAGCAAAAGTCTTCAGGTCTGCTTGTATCCCCGCTCCGCCGCCACTATCTGATCCGGCGATGGTTAAGGCTTTATGATAATATTGCATATGAGACATGATGAAGTTGCGTTAAAAATGTGAATATCCTGCTTTAAGGCTTTTAATTTCTTTATTGTCCTTTAGAAAAATGATCACTGGTTCTCCTTGTTCTAAAAACCCTATTGAATAAAGCGGTTTAGCAAATTTTTTCCAAAATGCCTCCGCCAACCTGTCATATTCCTTATGGTCTATGCTCAATAGCAAAACATAGTCCTCACCGCCACTCACTGCCAGCTCAAGAGGATTCCATTGATTGGCTTTTGATTCTCCGATTAGTGCTTCAGACATGGGAATATTTTCAAGCTTAATGGTGCCTTTTAACCGGGAGGCTTTAAGGATATGTTTCAAATCGCTGGCAATACCATCTGAAACATCTATCATGGCATGAACGGCATCAAATTGGGAAAGCCAAATGCCCTCATTAACATGGGGAACGGGTGTTAAGTGTTGCTGAAGTAATTGTTTTGTATTTTGATTGTCAGGTGAATCACAAAGAATAGCCTGCAAGCCGCCTGCAGAATCACCGACTATACCCGTAAGGCAAATTAAATCCCCTCCTTTAGCCGATGAGCGCAATTTGAGGTTGCTTGAGGCCATTTCACCTGTAACCCCTACATTCACAACAATTTTGGCTTCCGAACTGGTGGTATCACCACCCAGTAAGGGCACATGAAAATCCGCGCTGAGGGCTTTGTAGCCTTTCATAAATTCCTCCACCCATTTGACTTCCATATCTTTGGGCAGGCCGATGGACAGATAAGAGGCAATGGGCTTTCCTCCCATTGCTGCTATGTCGCTTAAATTGACCGACAAGGATTTGTATCCCAGTTGATAAGGAGATATTTTCTCCCGAAGAAAATGGGTTTTTTCTATCAACATATCCGTCGTGAAAATGTGAGCCGTATCTTTATCAATGGGTATAATGGCACAATCATCTCCAATGCCGGTCATGTGTTTGTTAACGAGCGCTTTGAATTCAGGTGCGATTACCTCCTCTATGAGTCCGAATTCTCCCAGCTTCGATATGTTCATGGTTAATTGAATGCTTGAAAGTTTGAAAGTTTGAAAGTTTGAAAGTTTGAATGAAACTTATAAAATTAA
>CAYYLT010000030.1:0-3988 GCA_964472385.1 uncultured Bacteroidales bacterium | reverse complement strand
TTGAAAGTTTGAAAGTTTGAAAGTTTGAAAGTTTGAATGAAACTTATAAAATTAAGAAAAATTATTGGTGCAGAGGCTAACAGCCGCGGATTTTATATCATATTTCATTGGTGAACAATGCAGTTGCCATTGATTGGGCCTTCCGGATCATGAAATGCTCATGATTGAAAGGTTGCCCTTATTTATCTTTTTTCGTATTGGGCTTTTTCAACGGCTTTCTTTAGTTCACTGGCGGCTGCTTCCGGATCCTCGGCCGAACATATACCGGAGACCACAGCAACTCCGTTAACCCCGGCCCGGACAACATCCCCGGCATTATAGGCTTTGATACTACCTATGCCCACAGCGGGGTGTTTTGTGGTTTGGGTGATCTTTCTTACACCCTCCAGGCCAAGCTCTTCTTTGAGTTCTTCCTTGGTGGGAGTGGTATAAACCGGACTAAGGGCAATATAATCTACATCCAGCTTATCAGCTTCCAGCGCCTGTTGATAGGTTTCTACGGATAAACCAATGATGGCACGGGAACCCAAAATTTTCCGGGCCATTTCATAAGGCATATCATTTTGGCCCAGATGCACGCCATCGGCTTCCACTGCCATTGCAACATCTACCCTGTCGTTAATCAATAAGGGTACACCATAAGCTTTCAGCAGATTTTTCATCCGCATTGCCTCTTCGATGAAAGTTTTGGTTTCCATATCCTTTTCTCTCAGCTGAACCATTGTAGTTCCCCCCTTGACGGCTTTTTCCACTACCCACTCAAGCGACCTGCCCAGTGCCAGATCTCTGTCTGTCACCAGATAAACGGCAAGATCGATTTTTTTCTTTTCAGGCATTTTTCCACCGGTTTTTTATTTGTTCACCATTGATATTGTAAAGGGCATCCAAGAATTTGGCAAAGAATGTGCCGGGCGCATCGGCTTCTTCACCGGCCATTTCTCCTGCTGTTCCCATTACAATCATCGCTTCTGTGGCTGCTGCATAGTAATCGTTATTGACAGCAGCGAATGCAGCAGAAAGTGCTGTTGCGGTACAACCGGTTCCTGTAACCCTTCCCATCAGGGGGTGTCCGTTGGCTATAGCAGCAGTCTCCTGCCCATTGGTCACATAATCTGTTTTCCCACTAATGCTTACCACAGAACCAGTGCTTTGCGCTAATTTCATGGCACCTTCTATAGCCGTATCGGATGAAGCTGTACTGTCTACTCCTTTGGTGGAAAATCCTGCATGCGCTATGGCCAGGATCTCAGAGCCATTGCCTCTGATAATTTGGGGTTTCACCTCCTGTATGAGGCTTTTGGTGGCTTCGGTGCGGTAAGTTGTTGCACCCGCACCCACCGGATCCAAAACCACAGGTATTCCCATGCTCTTTGCCTTCTTTCCGGCAAGATGCATGGCTTCTATCCATCGCTCGCTTAAGGTTCCTATATTCAATACCAACGCAGAAGCCAGGGAAACCATCTCTTCCATCTCCTCCGGAGCATGAGCCATTACTGGTGATGCGCCAATGGAAATCAATGCATTGGCTGTACTGTTCATGACTACATAGTTCGTGATGTTGTGTATTAAGGGAGCGTTTTCCCTTAATTTTTCCAAATTCTGAGTGATTTGCTTTTGATCGGTCATAGTACACTTAATTTATTTGTTTGCACAAATGGCAACATAATCGCCTCTTTCATAACCTTCTACCGGTTCTTCAAACTGTTCATTGGCGTAAAGAGGATGTTTTGTCAATGTTTGGGCAAACTGAAAACGCCTAAATCCTGCCTTTTTTAGCATATCCACTTTCTCACCAGTGGTTCTCCAATTGGCATCCTTGACAAATTCTATCGGATAAACGGATTGGGGCTTTATGCCTCTAAACAGATCATGATCCCAGCTTCCAACCGTCTTTGCCAGGTTGTAAAGCATGGCAAATGATCCTTCTTTGGGTACATCGATCACCACAATCTGACCGCCTTTGCTTAAGGCATAATAAGCTTTGATGAATGCATTTTCCAGGTCATCAATATAACTGGGTGTGCCATTGAAAAGCATGGTGTCATAGATCTCTACCCCCAGATCACTTTCTTCAACCGCTGATACCATTACGCTCATGCCTCTTTTCCTGGCTATTTCAGCCATGGCTTCGGATGGCTCTAATCCTTCGGGAATGCTAATGCCATAATTCTTTTTTAAGAAATATTCAAACAGACCGCTGCCGCAGCCTACGGAAAGGGCTCTCCCGGGGTTTTTCAGGAAATAGGCCACAAGGGCTACCTCCGATTTTAGCAAGGTGTCATTTTCCATGAACCATGCATCATACTTACCGGCAAATTCATCAAAAGATAAACTTTTGTTTGTTGAGGTTTGTGTACGCATAATTTTTGATTTTAAAATAAATGTCAATAAAAAAGCCGTTCTACTGGCTGGCAGCACAGCAAAACGGCTTATTAATGAATGTTATCCTAAGAATTACATCTATTACCGCTCCCTGCGCTGCTATTATACAGATCAGGTTCAAAGGGTATGCTCTCAGCCTGCTTATGCAAGCACCCCTGAAACGAATGATAATACTAGAGTACTGTTTGAAAGAACTGGTTGTTTCGCCTAATCAAATCGCTATGAAACGATCGTTTGAGCTGATGCATTGTTCGGTTGCTTTTAACATTATTTTTGTTGGCTGACCAAAAGCTTTGAAGCTTTGGACCAAAATACTGAATACTGCATCAGTTTATAAATACAAAAATAATGAAATATTGTTTACCTGTGATCCATTAAATTAGAAAATATTTTCATACGATGGATTTTACCCCATAAACAGCGTTCGAGACCTTGCAGCTACCTAAAGCTTGACGCATGTATGATACAGTCCTCCTGAAAGCCATTATTTGTTTTTATAGCGGAGGGAGGGGGATTAGCTCGCTGCCCGCCGGGCAGGCGCACAAGGCTGCTCATGATCCCCCTGAAAGCCTAAGGCATGGTGCTATTGGCAATATTTTGGCAGTAATTTATCTCTTCTACAATAGCGGAGGGAGGGGGATTCGAACCCCCGGTCCGGCGATTGCCGGACAACGGTTTTCGAGACCGCCGCATTCGTCCACTCTGCCATCCCTCCCCAAGTTTCTTGTGGCATAATGTATGATGCAAAACTAGGAAAATTTTTAGGTTTTGTCCAATGGCATATTTATTCACTGTAACCAAATCGTTTCATTGCATCGCCGGCTATTTCCCAAAATTGCTCTTTCCAGAATGGAGGCCAATCATTATAATCCGGAAATAATCGGTTTTGGGTCCGGTTGACCTTCCTGTCCAGCAACATTTTTATATCCTCTGTATTGTAGCTTATGTCTTCAAACAAATCCAAAACACGGCAAATACCCTCCTGATCTTCCCTAAAAATATCTTCAAACCGTATCCATAAATCGGGATGGTTGTCCCAGGCCAGAGTATTAAGGGTCTTCCAATACCAAGAGAGTTTTTGCAAAGGATTCCATGTGCCCCATTTATAAACGACATTTTTGTCACCCACATGTTCCGGCAATAGATGATCGTTGGTGATATACCGGTATTTGTTCAGCCAGGAGGTCACCACCTCCCTGCCATCCCGTATCAAATGAATGATTAGGCTTTCAGGAAAAACAGAGCGGAGAAAAGGGATACAAGCGGCCAGATGGTAATTCGTTTCAACATACCATACTCCGGTTTTTTTTCTATGTCTGTTCAACCGGGGAAGCTTAAAGTAATATTTTTCATATAAAGTGGGTTTCCTGCTGATCAAATGATGACTTCTTCTCCTGAAAGCAGGTTTGGGCTCATGCAGACTCCAGGCATTGTCGATATATTCATTGAACAGGGTGGTGAAAAAATCTGTACCCGTCCTGCCGGTCGAGGTTATGAATGCGATGTTCATCTTTTACCCTGTATTAATCAAAAAAAAGATAGTTGCGTAAATAGGGTTTGCTGAAAAAGTCTTTAGTGCATCAGCTATGAGGCGGCAAAGCGAAGC
>CAYYLT010000029.1:0-18537 GCA_964472385.1 uncultured Bacteroidales bacterium | reverse complement strand
CAGACCCTTACCCTGAAGTGTAATGCAGGTTTGCCAGCAGGAACGAATTTACGGCTTATTATGAACGGGTTCCGCATGGTTGCCCATTCATCATGGAAAATGAATAGCGTTCAGGTCCTTGGTGAGGGAAAAGTCAGGACAGAATTTGGTTTCCCAGGTGATTTTTCTAAACAAATGGACCGGATGCTAAGACCACAACGCCATCAGGATATCGTGATGGCAAGGTTTGAGATCTCAGAAAATATAGGCACAGGAAGTGCTATTCGTATTGAATTGGAGGGCAAACCGGGAAAATCTGTAAACGCGCCATTTTTTGGGTTTATGTTCTTTGATGTGGCTCAGGCCAGCTCGACAGAATTCCGGCCCATCGGACAGTTGATCGTTTTTAAGAAGCTGCCCGGACAGCCAAAGCAAGTAGAGGTCAGGGCAAAAAGTTGTCCCGATGATAATGGGAATCACACTGTTTCCATATTCATGAAGGACCAGTATGACAATCCGGTGGAAATGACAAAAGGCCGTGTAAAAATTACTCCCCGTGGCAGTTTTTCCAATCTGCCGGAAACCATTCCCTGGTCCTCCTCAAGAAAGGGATTGCTAACCATTCGTAATGTCCGTTTGGAGGGGGATAAGCCCGGAAGAATTGAAGTCTCTGATGAAATGACTGGTTCCTCCATGTTGAGCCAGGCTATACTTCCCAGTAAGTTGGATGGATATGGACATTACTTTGGCGGTATACATTTTCATACCGAGGAATCTTATGATGGGGGACGCATGCTTTCCCAGGCTTATGATTATGCAAAAAATTATTTATTGCTGGATGTTCTTTCAACAACCGAACATATCCACAATACCGATGTGCTTTGGAAAAAGCTGCTCAGGGCAGGCGAACATCATTATGATCCAGGGCATTTTGTTACCATTCCCGGCTGGGAGGTTGGGGGAAATAACGGACATGTTAACGTTTATATGAAATCATTGCGCACAGGTATAGCGATGAGTGATGCAAACCATGACTGGCAGAATGTATCTACATTTGATTCACCGGAGGATATCATTACCATTCCCCATGTTACCAGTTCATACGGTCATCCTAAGTTTGACTGGTCCAGAGCAGGTAAAAGGATGCGGCTGGTTGAAATGTTGCAGGGAAGGGGTTGCAGCGAAGATGATGTTGCCGATGAAAAATGGGGCATTAATCCAGCCCCGGAAAAAAAAGAGGGGTCTGTACGGAATGCATTGGCCATGGGCAAACGTATCGGATTTGTTGCCGGAACTGATGACCATATGGGTTTCCCCACACGACATCATTATCACAAAGGATATTTTGGTATGTCTGGTTTTGTTTCCAAAGAATTGACGCGGGAAGCTATGTTCAATGCCATGAACAACCGACATACTTATGCTACCTCCGGAATGCCGATTATTTGCCATTTCCAGGTGAACGGTGCATTGATGGGCAGTGAGGTCAGCGTTAAAGCAGGTGAAAAGGTTGTTTTTGATGCAACCTTGTTCGGTACAGATGACATCCGCCTTGTCGAGATCATTTCAGAAGATCAAATTATAAAAAAGTATACGCCCGGTAAGCTGGATGTGAAAATCAGTGAACAACTGCCAGCACCCGAAAACAGTGCTTATTTCTATTTAAGGCTGCTTCAAAAAGATGGTCACAGGGCATGGGCGAGCCCGGTATGGGTGGATGTTAAATAATACCCGCATACCTGCTTTGGTACACAGAAACCTCATACGTCAAAGAGCGAACCTTTCATTATCACATAAATTTAAGCATCATATGATGAGGATAACGACAATATGCATTCTGGTTCTAAACCTGTTTATTTGCTGTCAGTCAGATATCATGTCGCAAACTGCTATATCTGACCAAAATGCGTTTATGCATGAGCTTACTGCAAAAAATGATTTCGATATTAGCCCTTATACAGGTTATACCCGTGCGCATTGGCTGGAAATCACAGAAAAGATCATTGCCGGGGTATTGCCTCATTTGGATAAGGAAACAGGAATCCCGGAATTGCATGTAGATCCATTGGCATATGGTTTTGCAAACACGCGGTTTAAGAAATGGGAAGAAGTAAAAAAACGAAAACTGGAACGGATTATGATGGCAGTGGTTATTTATACCACGGCCACCGGTAAAGATCAGGTTCCGGGTTTTGATGGCTCTATATCGGCCCCTTTTATCCGTGCCATAACCAAAGGTACGGATCCAAAAGATCCTGATTATTGGGGAAATCCGGAAGACGGAGATCAGGTAGGTTCGCTATTTGCACTGGCTATTTATTTGAATCCTGAATTGTTTTGGGAACCATTAAGCGAAAAGCAAAAGCATAACCTGTTAAGATATTTTGAAAAGCAAGCTTATGCAGAAGCCTACGATAACAATCATTATTTTTTTCATATGGTGGCCGTCCCCTTGTTGGAACAACATGGTTATCATGCTAACCGGAAACATTATACCAAAATGTTTCGGCGTTTGTTGGGCTGGTACCGTGGCGATGGATGGTTTATTGACGGGGAAAATCAGGGGTTTGATTATTATAATTTCTGGGGATTTCACCTGTTTTTTCAGATTCTTACACGATACGATACAACGTGGAACAACATGTTTGCTGATACCATTTCGGCATTTACAAGGCGTTTTCAGCAGTCCGTCCCTTATTTCTTTGATGCCGATGGGGCTCCGATACCATATGGTCGCTCACTTTGTTATCGGTTTGCTTTAAATTCAGCAATTGCCTGGCCAATTATGAATCATTGTTCAACGCTTCCTGCCGGGCAGGCAAGAAGGATTGCCTCCGGATGTTTGAAATATTTCTGGGAAAATGGCTGTCTTGATAAAGATGGAATTCTATCCATAGGATTTAGAGGCACTAATGCAAGCGTGGCGGAAAGCTACATTGCTCCAGGAGATCAGTATTGGGCCATCCAGGGCCTGGCATGTTTGCTTATCCCCGGGGATCATCCTTTCTGGACCCATAAAGAAGAGCCAATCCCGGCAGATCGAAATGGAGGCATTCTAAACCTTCCCGGGCCTCAGTTTACGATCAATGTTTCACCTGATGATGGGGAAGCAAGACTTTTTCCTGTAGGTCAACCCTTTTATGAAAAGAAATTCATGGGGCAGTCTTCTGAGAAATATGATCAGCACAGCTATTCAAGTTACCTGGGTTTCTGCGCGGCCGGAGATGGGTCGGAAGAGATTGGGCAAGGACGTACCGGTTATTCCTACGATGGAGAAAAATGGCATTATAGGGCTTATTCCAGGGTAAAAATGATGGATTCCAGCCATCTGCTCAGCGCTTATAAGCTTAATCCCAATCCGCAATCTCAATCCGAAAAAGGATTTACAGCCGATGAAATGATAACCCATACGCTTATTGGGAAAAATGGTGAATTGCATATATTTTGGCACAATTGCCCGGAACCGCTTTACATGCACCTGGGGGGGTATGGAATTCAAGTCCCCCATGGTACAGAAATGACCAAAGAAGTTAAGGACAGCATGATACTGATTCATGGAGGGAATAGCTATTCTCTTCTAAAAACTTTGTATACACCGGCAGGGACATTTGAAGGTACCCTGCTTAAACCAAGACCGGGATGGGTTCATACCCATCTTTTTGGAGGCCTGGGAGCATTCCCTAAATGGTTCAGCAATCAACCGGTTCCGCCAAATACCCCCTTAGTTATTTATGTAGATGGTTCTAGAGAGCATCTGCCGGAAATTCCCCATATGCAAATTGAGAAGGCCAGGGATCATCTGAATATTGAGTTTGGGAATGAGCAGTATACGATAAACATACCCTATTGATGGATCGGTTTAGGTGAAATAAACGGGCGCTAGGGATTATCCAATATCAGTTTCATTTAAACCCTAAGGACAGCAATATGTTGATCCCGGGCACAGAAATAAAAACGCAAAGGGCTATTTACTCCTTAACGATTTTGGTTGTATATTGATGCTTGTCCTTTGTAGTTAGCTTTACATAATACATTCCATTATGTAAATGAGAGAGGTTAATGGTACCCTTTTTCCCCTGCATGTTCTGTTTCATTACCATTTTTCCGGTAATATCTGAAATTTTTATATACTCAACGGGTTGATGCAGGGATTCAACATGAAGGATATGCTGCACAGGATTGGGATAAATGAAGATTCCTGCCTGCTTGAGCTTATCTTCCATCCCGGTAAATGCATTGATGGTCATATCCATACTGCATTGAGTCTCATTGCCGGCATGATCTGTTGCTGTCCAGATTACAGTGGTGATGCCTTTTTGGAGTTCCACGCCATCTAGGGTAGCTGAATGGTTGAGATTGTTGGTTACACTGGCCAGGGCACAGTTGTCTTCAACTGATACAGGATCAAACGCTGTTCCGGAAATGGTATAAACGGTTTTCCCCTGCTTCAACGAGGCGGTGGAATCGGCTGGGCAGGTAAGCCTGGGTTTGTTCTGATCCACAACAGTAACAGGAAAGGTTATTTGTGAGCTGTTGCCTGCTTGATCCGTAACGGTAATGGTAACCGTATTTTCTTTTTCGCTTACACTGGAATAAGGTGGAGGCGATTGGGTAATCTTTAGCTGTTCCGGCCAGTCATAATTATCCTCAACTTCCACTCTCTTGGTATAATTTGGCAGGGTTGCCTGGCAATCGTTCCCGGCGTTCAGGGTGTCATCAAAATTTGTGGTATCAATTTCCGGAGGGGTTTGATCCGTTGCCAGGATGTTAAAGGAAGTCTGATCGCTGTTGCCGGCATTGTCAGTTACCGTTAAGAGGATCAGGTTGTTCCTCCCATATACTTCGTTCCCTGGAGCAGGGCTTTGGGTGACGTCCAGCTGCTCATCACAATTGTCATTGGCTGTAACATCTGTCGTATAGTCCGGCAGAGGAGTCCCGATTTCCAGTTCAGTATCCCCATGTGTTGATGTAATGTCAGGCGCTGTATAATCTGTTACCGCAACATTAAAAATCAATTGTGTGGTATCCCCCTGGTCATCCCTAGCAATCAGGGTAATTTTGTTGTTTGTTCCCATAATGGTGGTACCTGGTGATGGATCTTGAGAGATCTGCAGGTTACCTGTATATTCTTGTTCCCCTTCCTGACTGTATTTTTTGAATTTCAACGCGTTGATAAGTTCCTGATCATTTGTATAATCAGGCAGGGTTGCCTGACAATCGGATCCGGCTTTCACAGATAGCTCGTTCAATGCTGAAGAAATAAGGGGCACCGTATCCTTGTGGGGAATGGTATCCGGAAGCAGTACCCGGGAACCAAAGGGAGGCAAGGTGATGTTCTTGTTATAATGTTGAAGGTTTAAAGCCATCCAGGTTTGATCGCCTAAAGGAATAGTTTTTGCAACATGACCGGCATTGTATACAAATTTGGCGTAGTTGGCAGAAGCGTTCCAGAAAAAATCATTCTCCACCGAATGGATGTCATCTCCGGAAAATTTCCGCCATTCGGATAATCTCATAGAACTGTCCATTGCAGAATTGTACAGCCGAATGTTGTGTTCACTGTAGGGATTGTAATACTTGTTGCTGTCAAAATCTGCCAGATCGGTGGATTTGAAATTGCTTTTGATAACCAGGGGATAAACATCATGGTTCAGGGAGAAGATTTTGTTGTTTTTAAAAATGTTGTCGGTCATAGTTCCTGCCCCTCCGTTATGATCCTCCGTTAACATGACGCTGCTGCTTATGGATCCGTAAACCCGGTTGCCGCGGATAATATGGCGTTTTGTATTGTGCAGGAAAATGCCACGGTAAGTATTGTAAACGGTATTATCTACAACCCGGATATCGTGGGTGCGATCGTCCAGATATATCCCGTTGAACCACCAGTCCGAGCCTCCCCAGTTGTCAACATGAAAATCCATGGCACCTCCGGGACCAGATCCCCCGATAATCAGATTTTTTCTGATCAGGGTGCCTTCAGCACCCGGATCATCGTAATCCGCGCTCCAGGTGTAAATACCCGATCCGTCATAAGTGGTAAGGCAATAATACCGGATGACATTTTCCTCGATCAGGTTGTCGGTTCCGGCAAAGCCAATGGCATTATACCCTATACTGTCCAGGGTATTTCTGCGTACAATGATGTTCCCCCTTTTAATATCTATTCCTCTGGCCTGGCAACAGCTTATCCCTTCTCCGTTAAATCGGTTTATCATGCCGATATGCGAAACATGATTTTGTTCAATGACTGACCCTGGTGACTTACAATAGATACCGTAGCGATTGGAACCAAAGATATTATTGTTTTTAATCACCTGGTCAGCACCATCGCGGGTAACGATACCATAGCCGTAAGGATAATCTATGGTATTGTTGATAAGGTGGATATCCGAAGAACCGTCATACAACTCAATCCCTGCTATGTCGTGGTAGCGAATGGTAAATCCTTTGATGACGATATGTTGCGCATTGTATATTGAAACTCCTGATTCAACTGTTGTTGCTTTAATATTCAGATCGCCGGGGCTTAGACCATCCCCTAATTGGATATACAGTTTGTTTTCACTATTGCTATAATACCATTCCCCCGGCTGGTCAATGGCATTGATGTGGTTATTGACAAAAAAAGGTTGGGGTGAGTGCAGACTGTATGGTGCTTTTGAGCCTATTTCAAAGGTCCCGTTGGAGCTGTTGTAGGAGACGACCTCTCTTGCGTCAAAGGACCAGGGCTTGCTTCTTATATGCGCGGATGCACCGGTCCAATCCTCTCCCTCAAGATCTGGCACACTGGCCCGGAATTTGGTATATTCACTTATAACCTCTGAGATTTGGAAATATCCATTGTCAGGCTCCCGCGCATTGGTTTGCGGATTGCCGTCAATGAATACCTGGGATACCCAACCGGAGATGCTGGCAACAAAGGTATTTCCTTCATGGGGCTCCCAATCTGTAACCTTTACTGCACCTGTGATAACAGGTTTTTCTCCCGATCCATAAGAACCATATACAATGGGATTTCCTGCCGTGCCATTTTCATGGATAACAAGTTGCCCGTTGAATATGTCTCCCCGTTTGAACAATATTGAATCGCCCGGTTGGAAGTTAAATGAAGAAGCTTTTTTCAGCGTTTGCCAGGGGGTATATGGTGATTGGGCTTCGGCAGCGGAATGATTGTCATCTCCTGTTATGGAAAAATAATAGGTATTGGCGTAGAGTCGTATTTGAATGAGAAGGCTTATGATAAGAAAAAATAAGGTTTTCATGCTATAACGGATTTTTTTTTTGGACAAGAAAAGATAAGGATCACATGGCATTTACAGGCATTTGGGACAAAATTAAGAAAAATGTATCGAACTTCGAAGTATGAAGGTTTTTACAAAAAGTTTGAATGTTTGAGGGTTTGAATGTTTGAGGGGAAGATCATCCGTCAGGGACCGGACATGTACCTGGTCACTCAGTAGTCACTCAATTGTCATTCGTCGTCATTGGTTGTCACTGGTTGTCATGGCAGAAAGCAGAAACTCATTCAAACATTCTCGCATTGACGCATTCTTAGATTGGTTGGCAATTGGCAGTTGGCAAAGCTATAGCTACATTCTATAGCAACTAACCAGCACCCAATGCACCCATTCATGTATTGAAGCATTTACGCATTGGTTGGCAGTTGGCAAAACCCTTGTCAATGTTGGCAGAAAATAGTTGGTATGGAATTATTTACCACTCAAGCCATCCAGCAACCAGCAATTCCTTCACGCATTGACCCATTCAAACATTAGTTTTCCTGGCAACCCTTTTATTCTGAAATAACTTCAAACTGCACTTCCACCTGCATGTTGTCTTTTCTCTCCGGGTTGATGATGGCGATGCGGTTTTGTTTTTTGCCGCCGGAAAGCTGGAGTTTGTCAAGTCTTACCTTACAGCCTCCGGGTATCTGTATCTTGGCACGGCCTTTTTCTCCTTCAATGCTTACCTGGTCATCTTCAATCTTAACAGGCAATTGGGTAAGCCAGTAAAATTCCACGCCTTTGCCTTTCTTCAGGGCATAGTCATCCCGGATGATCAGTTTATCCGGCGATGGTGATGACCAGCTCCGGTGCCATTTTTGGTAATAGTCATCGAATGAGGGGGTCGGATTGATCGAAGCCTGAAAAGCAGTTTCATCCCCGTTGCCTTTGGGTTTGATATCCTGGCTCAATCGCTGTTCCGGTGATGCTCTTTTGTTTGGGTCGACGGGCACGAGCATGTTATGCCGCTGGCACTGTTTGGATATGAAGGTTAGTGGATCGCCGTAGCTGACAGAACCCATATCCATGGCAAAGGTTTGTCGGGCAAATTCGATGACAAAGCTGCCTTTGTCTTCATGCGAATGGGTAGCGCCTTCAGGTCCTCCCATGATAAGTATTTTAAGCGGTTGGCCCTTAAGGTATCGGGTGGAGGATATCAGTCCCATGTCTGGCATATGAACAAATGCCTTTGGCGGAGGAGCCTCTTTGGGTATGCGTTTATCCAGGATAAGGGGAAGGATTTCGTCCTGTATACCCCCCTGGCGATTTTTGACTTTCTGGTAAAGGGCTGTCCAGCGGCTTTCGGGATCCATAGCTGCCAGTATGGCAAGAGCCGTGATATTCATATGGGTATGGGCATCGCATATGGGTATGACATCGTGGTTGGGTTGAGTAGAACTCACTGCTTCTGCAAAGTCAGCGGTTTGTTGCACATTGGAGGGCATTACCTCAGTCAGGGTTTTATCGCGGGAGCGGGCATAATGGTGGAAGGCCCAACCGCCGCTCAGAATGGTATAGGCAAAGTATCCGGGACCCTCGTCATAACCGCCGTCAGGCATGATTATCTCTTCAAATGATGCCACCAGCTCCTGATAAGCTATTTCCTGATAGGGTTTCACCCTGGGCATGGATTTTTCCAAAATGGCATAAGAAAGGATGCGGCCATCGGAAAAAGCTGCCAGCTGGTTCATATGGTGAATATATTCGTGACGCCAGGTGATATAATTGATATGGCCAAGGGCTTCTCTGGCCAATTGGATCCGGATAAAATCTTTGGCTGCCGGGGTCAGCATCTCACCGGCCAGATCCAGGATCGCTGCCACTGCATGAGCTGTTGCGTCTTCCTGGAAGGCGGCATGGCTCCAGTCTGATCCTGGAAAATGGGCGAAGAAGCTCTCATCCCAGTGGGGGGTTATGGACATAGAAAGGGCATAGCGTGCAGCCCTCCTCAGCATTTCCTTATCCTTGGCAATCAGGCCGGCTAAAGCCAGCTTAAGTCCCGGGCCGGACAAATTGCGTCTTAGTTCCCGGTCACGGGCAAACCGCATGTTTTTGCCCATCGATCCGCTGATAAGCTCCTCCGGAATATTGTCCATAGACCTTTTTGCAGATTCCAGTAGCGGGTAGGTCTCGTTCTGCGCTATGGTTTTTTCATAATCTCTGCGCAATGCTTCAAGATTTTTTACCGACAAAACAAGTTCGTATTGTGGTCGGTAAGATGGTTCAAAATCAGTGGGTTTGAGATGATAAGGCCACCCGGTGCCGAAAGGATTCAGGTTATCCTGGTATTGTTGCAGTCTGGATTCATTTTGAACACCCACCCAAAGAAACCGTCCGGACTGGCTTCCGGGTTCGTCGCACAACACGCTCATCTTCAAGTGCCGGATGGTGTTTATATTGCTCAGGGGTATTGTATATTCTCTTTTGCGACCCGGCAGCCTGTCGAATGATTTGCTGACTTTGGCGCTTTGGGTTTCAAGATCCACCTTTAGCCTGGCTTTTTCCGGCAGCATGGCTGCTACAATCAGATTATCGTATTCCGTCACATGAGCTTCCAGCGATTTTTCCAAGACAATGCCAGTGCCATCTTCGGGTTGGCGCAGCCATTGAAAACTGGCTCCCATAAGATTATTTTGCCAGACAGTGAGGACATGCGGAGCATTTTTAACATCTATCCGTGTGGCATGCCTTTGCGGGTCGTATTTTGCCGTATCTCCTTTACTTGCTCCCGGTCCGATGGTCCACTGCTCAATAGGGAAATATTGTGGTTCGAAGAACCCTACCATTATGGCTTCCCCTGGATTGATGGGGATAAGTCCCTTTTGGATGGGTGAATTTGAGGGATTTGTCCTGTACTCTATGGAGAACGTAACGGTAAAACATAGAAAAAGTTGGATGAATAATAAGCTGAATTTTTTCATGGTCTTGCAGTTATTGGATTTGGTCAGCATGAGGAGAATGCATTTTGAGGCAGCAATATAATAAAAATATCAGACATTTAGCCGTTTTTCTCTAAACGAGCGACCGGGAAAATAACAAGTAACCAGCGGCGAGTTGGCAATTGGCAGTTTCCAGTTGGCAAAACCTTAGCTGCATTAGGCAGGGTCAATTGCGGTATGGAATTATTAACCATTCAACCAAACCAGCCACCCTTTTAAATATTCATGCATTCAAGCATTGTCTCATTCAAAAATTGACGCATTGATGCATTCTCAAATTAGCCGGTTAAAACCCCTTGGTGTTCCTTTGTGAAATCCTTAGCGTTTCTTTGTGGTAAAATATTAAGGATGGAACCACTAAGGAACGTGAAGGATGGCATAAAGGCATAAGAAAGGATTACCAGCAGTAAACCTCTATTATTTCAACCGGTGTTTTAAAAGACGAAAAGGCATTAAACCTGGTCAATACAGGAAATTTGTTTTTTAAGGTAAGATAAATTTGTTTTTTTCCTAATAATTTTTTAATATTCAATATTCATTGTTGAGGTCTTGTTGAGGTCTCATGATTATACTGTGTCCTAACGCCCAGGTATTATAAAGAAATGGTGCAAAATTCTAAAATCATAAGGCGATTTATAGCAGGGGATGTGGCTGCTTTTGATGAGATATATTATCAATACAGCCCGAAATTGTATCATTTTGGATTGGGATTGCTAAAAGATCCGGATGAAGCAACCGAAATGGTACAGAAGGTTTTTATCGCTTTATGGGAAAAGCGGGAACGAATCAAACCGGAACTGAATATTGAAAATTATCTGCTGACCATCGCAAAAAATTCCATCAGGGAATTTTACAGGAGAAAACAGATTGAACAAAGGGTGAAAAATGTACTAAGGAAAAATTTGCCAGAATCCATTGAAAATACGGAAGAATCTGTCATCTACAATGATCTGTACAGCCTGGTCCAACAGGCTGTAGAAATGATGCCGCCAAAGCGGAAAATGGTTTATCAGCTCAGCCGGCGGCAGGGTTTTACCATTCAGGAAATTGCTGATAAACTTGGAATTTCAAAACGTACAGTTGAAACGCACCTCTCTCACGCCTTAAAATTTCTCAAAGAGGAGATGACCAAATATTCCCTGGTTTTGTTATTGGTTTTACATATGCATTCATTCTGAGGGGTTAAAGCGCTATTTGAATGTATTATGTTGGACACAACTTTTTTTGATTAAAATAATTCATCTTTTTCATTCCCGTCGCAACAGATAAAATCTAGATTTTTTTTCATTAGATTAAGTGTCGTTTCATGCTGATGCATATAACTTATAAAAAACAGTAATCATCTGAGGTCTCCATCTATCTGATCTTTTTCCTCATATTAATTTGATACGGATTAAGGTCAACATACTACGATCTTAGGCAAATAAAGCGTCTGCTAAAATTTGGGTTAGGGGTAACAGTTGAATTTTGGCAAACCTTCATAGATTTGATGAATAGGGATCAGATAGATTGGACCTTAACAAATATTTATTTTACCTGGCTATGGAGCATAATGAAGGGGTTTGCTACAGTTTGCTGAAGCGATATTTTTATGGAGAAACGACATCAAGGGAAAGTGAGCAGGTTGAGGTCTGGTTGAAGGATCCAAAGAACAAATTTCGTACGGATCAATTTTTAAGCATGCTCTGGGGGGAAATAGAAAATGGTGGACATACTTCCAGTTTTGATCAGGAAAGTATACTGGATAAGATCCACCATCGGATTAATTTACAAAGCAAAGGTCTGAAGTCTGGTCCCCGTTCTTTGAAACGGAGTGGTTTTTCTACACAACGGCTTATCAATCGGATGTCCCGAATAGCTGCCATTCTCCTTTTACCCATCATGCTTTATTTTGCATGGGAAGTATTCAGCCAACGAATGTGGCTCAATAGCCAAAAGAAGGTCGTCTACCATGAGATCAAATGTCCGTTGGGAGCCACAAGCCGTTTTGTCTTACCGGATGGCACCAGGGGAAACCTGAACAATGGGAGCACACTGAAATATCCGGTTGAATTCCGCGGAGATAACCGGAAAGTTGTATTAAAGGGCGAAGCCTATTTTGACGTGAAACATAACAAAAAAAGACCTTTTATCATCCAAACCCATGGCCTGGATGTGCGTGTAACAGGTACACGCTTAAATGTATATGCCTATCCGGATGACGACTACCAGCAATTTACACTGGAGTCAGGTGCTATTGAATTGATAAAAGGATGTGATGACCGGATGGTTTCTATAGCAAAGATGAAACCCGGACAGCATGCCATATATATGCTTAAGGAAGGGCAAATTGATCTCCAACCGGCTCATAAAAAAACAAAAAACAGGGTTACAAAAACTGTGAATCACATGAAGAAGCTGGAAGCCAAAGTAATGAAAATGAAACCGGACGAGCGCATTGTTCATGAAACGGAGGATGGAAAGATTGAGTTCCAGTATGAAAAGGATATAGAGCAATATAGCTCGTGGAAGGATGGTATGCTTGTGCTGCGCAACGATCCCATGCCTGTGCTTTTAAAAAGAATAGAACGCTGGTATCATGTGAAATTTAATGTTTTGGATAAGGGAATCAATGAATATACCTACTGGGCGACTTTTGAGCAGGAGAATCTGGAAGAAGTGCTGGAACTGTTATCATTGACAGGCCCAATAGCTTTTAAAAAGCATCCCAGGAAAAAGAATGAGCAGGGCCATTATCAACCGCAAGTTATTGATGTATGTTTGGAAAAATAACCCTAACCCTAAACCCCATTAGCCTATGAAACAAAAAACAGGAAAGTGCGGCCACACTTTCCTGAATGTTCAGCATCAAAGTAATTACCCTGAAATTTTGAGCCACAGGGATATTTTTGTTCAACGCTAAACTTTACAAAGTTATGAAAAAACAACGTGATTCTTATGGATCAGTGCTATTTTTTTCGTGCTGGTTCAACAAAATGATTCGAATTATGAAATTGACCGTTTTCTTGATTTTTATCTTCACCTTCCAGGTTTTTGCCAGCGATAATTATTCTCAGACGACAAAGCTGGACATGAAACTGGGAGAAACGACGGTTAAAAATGTACTCCAGAACATAGAACAACAGAGTGAATTCTATTTTCTGTTCAACCAGAAACTGGTTGATGTGAACCGAAAGGTACATGTCAATGTAAAAAAAGAAAAAATACATGATATACTTGCGCAGGTCTTTGACGGCACAGAAATAGACTATGTGGTAATTGACCGGCAAATTGTTTTATCTCCCGGTAAGTTTCTGGCAGAGATTAAAAGGTTGCAGCCCATCGAAGTTACGGGTAGGGTAACCAGTGCCGAAACGGGTGAGCCCTTGCCTGGGGTAAACATTGTTATCCAGGGCACATCCCAGGGTTCAACAACAGACATGAACGGTAACTATAGCATTGAGGCGCCACCTGACGCTACCCTGGTATTTACTTTTGTCGGATATCAGGAGCAAACTGTTGTGGTGAATGGCCGGCAGGAGATTGATATTGCCATGCAACCTTCACTTACTGAATTAGAAGAGGTTGTGGCTATCGGGTATGCTACACAAACAAAAAGAGATCTTACTGGCTCGATTACCTCTGTTAATGCTGATAAGTTAGAGGATATGACTGGCACACAGGCTTCTGAGATTCTGAAAGGAAATGTTTCGGGTCTTACTGTTTTGGAGTCCCATACCCCCGGGGGTGATGCTACAATTCGTATACGTGGACTGGGCACAATAAATGACAATAATCCGCTTTGGGTAGTTGATGGTGTTCCTGGAGGAACAGTCAATCCAAACAATATCGAATCCATTTCTGTTTTGAAAGATGCTTCTGCTCAAGCAATTTATGGGGCCAGGGCTGCTAATGGCGTTATCTTAGTGACTACCAAGTCCGGAGGTAAAAACCAAGAACTGGAAGTAAACATAAGGGTAAGAAATGGGGTATCCCGTAATATCAATTCTTTCGATTTGCTTAATACACAGGAATATGGGGAGTTGATGTGGTTGATGGCCAAAAACTCAGGTTATGAAGATTATAGCCATAGCCTTTACGGAGATGGCTCTGAACCGGATATCCCAGAATATATTATTCCTGCAAGAGGTGTTAATGTGGATCATTCCTTATATGATGATAAGATGAGCCATGTAGATGGAGATGGTACTTATCTTATAACAAAAGCCAATAAAAAAGGCACTGACTGGCAAGATGAAATTGACCGTCCTGCCGGCTTCCAGGAATATGCAGTTGACGTGAGTGGTGGTACTGATAATACAACATATTCTTTTATGGGCAATTATCTAAAAGAGGAAGGTGTATTGAAATACACTGGTTATCAACGGTATAATTTGCGCTCCAATATTACCTTCACACCTACTGATTGGTTGGAAATAGGTGAAAAAATAGGAGTAACTTTCAGCGAAGACTGGGGTAATCAAGGAACTAACAATGAAGGTGTTGCGATTGCCCAGTCATATCAGATTCTTCCAATTATTCCTGTTAAGGATATTATGGGTAATTTTTCCGGCTCAATAGTGCCTGCAGCTGGAAATTCACGTAATCCTGTTTGGCTGCTAGCAAGTAATCAGCATGATCGATTTGAACAGCTAAATAACAGTGGGAATACTTATGTAAAGCTAAATTTTATTGAGAATCTATCGTTGAGAAGTCTTTTTGGTTTTAATTATACCTCAAACAATAATAGAAGTTTGGGCTACAATGAATTGGCTTTTTCTCAAAGAGGCAAATATGATGGGCTGTACGAAAGCAGTAATTTTGGATTGCAATGGAACTGGACCAATACCATTGAATATTCAAAAGTATTTGCAGAATTACATGATGTTACTATCATAGCTGGAACCGAGGCAGTTAATAGCACAAGCCGTTGGAGAAATGCTTCAAGAGAACAGTTTTTCTTTAAAGATCCTGAATATATGCAACTGGATGTTGGATCCTTAAATCAACAGAATTCAGGCAATATGACGGATTGGAAGTTGTTTTCGATTTTTTCACGTTTCAATTATGAATTTGCTGGCAAGTATTTAATAGCAATTACCTTACGGCGTGATGGATCATCCCGTTTTGGTCAAGAAAATCGATATGGTACTTTTCCCGCTTTCTCCGCTGGCTGGAATGTTTCAGAGGAATCATTTATGGATTTTTCAAATGAATATCTTAACTTTTTGAAAATTCGTGGCGGTTGGGGGCAAACCGGTAATGACCGTATTGGTAATTATAATGGATACACTACTTTTTCTTCCATAAGTGCACCAAATTTGTGGGGTGCAAATGCTGGAAATATAAATAATTCGTATTATCCCATTACAGGTGCCAACACTACTTCCACTCCCGGCTTCCAAAGTAGTGCTTATGGAAATCCAAATGTTAAGTGGGAGACCACACAAACTACAAACATTGGGTTGGATGCAACATTATTTGATCATATCAATATTATCGTTGACCTATGGGAAAGAGTAACTGAAGATATGTTGTATCCGAAAAAAATTCCTATGGTAAGTGGTTATGCTTCCTTGCCATCAATTAATGTGGGAACAATGGAGAACAGAGGGTTGGATATCGAATTGGGTTATAATGGTGAAGCATTGAATGGAGATCTTCAATACAATGTTGCGCTGAATCTATCGTCTTACCAGAATGAATTAATAAAGCTAACCGGAGAAGCAGGAGAATTTATCCAGGGTGGAGGCGGTCGACAGATGTTTTATACCAGAGCTGAAACCGGGACAGAGTTTCCTGAATTTTATGGTTATATTGTAGAGGGTATTTTTCAGTCTGATGAGGAAGCTGCCAGCCATCCCCCGGCTTTCGGAGAGGATGGGACATATAATGAGGCCGGCCATTTCAAATATAAAGATGTCAATGGAGATGATATTATCAATTCAGAAGACCGGACTTTTATTGGTTCTCCTCATCCTGATTTTACTTCCGGGCTGAATTTTGCCGTAAAATACAAGGATCTTTCTTTATCAGCCCGCTTTTATTCAAGTTATGGGAATGATATGGTGAATTATACAAGAAGATTCCAGGAATTTAATATTTTCACCGGAAATCGTAATAAAAGGCTCCTTTATGAGTCATGGGGTAGCCCCTATTTGGATAATGATAAAGATGCCAAGGTGACAAAAGCGGAATTTGAGGATGCGGGTAGCCAGGAAGCATCTACTTATTTTATTGAGGATGCTTCGTATCTGAGATTGACCAACCTTAGAATCAGTTATAATCTGTCGAATCTAATCCCGCAAATTGAATTCAGAAACCTTAGTATATTTGGACAGGCAACGAATCTATTTACCTGGACTGATTACGATGGTTTGGATCCCGAAGTAAATGCAACTGGGATGAACAGAGGGATAGACCGTGGTGCCTGGCCTACACCCAGACAATTCCTTTTTGGTATAAATGTGAACTTTTAATAGTTTTTTTATTTCTAACAAATAAAATGTATTGCTATGAAACGAATTGTGATAATTATATTAACCCTTTTCTTAACAGGCAGTTTGTTTTTTCTACCTTCCTGTTCGGAAGAATTTCTGGATACACAACCTAAAGGTACTGCAGGAGGCGGGGTCATGACCACTCCTGAAGGTACAGAGGCTCTGTTAATTGGTGCATATGATTACGTTAATGGTGGTGATTGGAGAGGTGGTGGAGTAACAAATTGGGTCTGGGGATCAGTTGCTTCCGATGACTGCCATAAAGGAGAGGCTCAAAGCCATCCTGTACCATTGGTGAACATAGAAAAATATAATGTTTTAACAACAAATCAGGATGTTCAAACTAAATGGAGAAGCTGGTATGATGCTGTTTCACGTACAAATGATGTCCTGGATTTTTTCGATCAAACTCAGGCAACCGGAAATAAGATACCTGAACCGAGGGCATCAGAAATTGAAGCGGAATCTAAATTTTTGCGTGCTTTGTATCATTTTGAATTGACGAGGGTTTTTGAGAATATTCCGTATATTATGACAAAAAATGAGATGGGTGGAAAAGATCCGACACATATACCTAACGATGATCCGGGATGGGAAGAGATCGAGGCGGATCTTCAGTTTGCTATAGATAATTTGCCAGAATCTCCCCCAAAGGGCGAGGTTGGACGTGCCGATCGGTACGCTGCCATGGCGGTTAAAGCGCGTGTCCATCTATTTCAAAACGAATTTTCCCAGGCTAAAACACTTCTGGACAGTATTATTAATAGTGGGCAGTTTGAATTGGTTGATGACTACTGGGATAATTATAAGATATCTACAGAAAACAATAAGGAATCCATATTTGAAGTTCAATGTGATGTTGCATCTGGCCACCGCATGAATGGCTTGGAAATAATGGGACCTGGCTTTCATCAGCGGGGGATTAGTGTATCGGGTTGGGGATTTTTTCAGCCCTCTCAAAACCTATTTGAAGCATTTCAGGTTACATCTGAAGGACTTCCTGTATTGGATCCGGAAGACAGGGATCCACTTGTCACTGACTATGGAGTAGAAACCGCTGAGGAGTTCATTCCAACGGATCATTTACTTGACCCACGGGTAGATCATACTATAGCACGACGTGGCATACCATTTTTGGATTGGGGTGTTCATGGGGGTAAAGATTGGATTCGATCTCAAGCCAGTGAAGGACCTTATATGACTAAAAAATATATGCACACCGTACAAAACCAGGAAGACGGCTTGACAACACCTAATGGTTTCAGAAATGCCAAAAATTTTCGATTGTATCGCTACGCACATGTGCTTCTCTGGAGGGCTGAAGTTGCTGTCGAAGAGCAAGAATTAGATTATGCGCGCCAGCTGGTCAATATGGTTCGTGAACGTTCAAAAGGAGATTATGTCATGGGTAAATGCGAAACCTATACATTTGATGGCCGTGAGATTGTAGTCAATGAAGATGAGCCTGCTGCCAATTATCTTATAGAGACTTATCCTTCTGATGCTGATGCATTTTCAAATCAAGAAAACGCCAGAAAAGCAGTATATTTGGAACACCGGCTAGAATTCGCTACGGAAGGCCTACGCTTCTTTCAGCTCAGGCGTTGGGGAATTGCAGATGAAAAACTGAATTATTTCCTGCAAAATGAGTGGAAATATCATCCTATATTAGAGGGTGCATCCTATGATCCGGAAGAAGATGATTATTGGCCCATTCCACAATCTCAAATGGATATTCAGGAGGGTGTGCTGAAACAAGACCCAGCATATGAATAAAATGTAAATGGGAAAAGGTATATAATTTTCTCTTAACCAGGAAGTATCACTTAACAGGTACTTCCTGGTTTTTTTATGAAG
>CAYYLT010000028.1:0-18825 GCA_964472385.1 uncultured Bacteroidales bacterium | reverse complement strand
ATATTATCAACAAGACCTGAAACATGAACGAAGTATTCGTTGTCTGATTCTGTGTCTTTAATGAAGCCAAATCCTCTGGATTCATTAAAAAATTTTACTTTTCCTTCTTTCATAATAATAATTGTGTTAAAAATTCTTGTACAAATGTAAGCTAATCAAAAAATTGAACAAGGAATTCGGAAAAAAGTTTTAAAAAAAAATAAAAAAACCGGGAATCCACTGGGTGGAAACCCGGTAAAAAACAACAAGCCATATTGTGGTTAACGATACATTTTGTTCAAGTTTGCATAATACACATTCCATATCCTTGTACTTTTCATATCGGGATAAGTTGGCATTATATTGACAGATGGAAGTATTTTGTTTATGAACGTTCGAAAATTTAACATGAAAGGAATTTGCTGTTATTTTAAGTACTTGCCAAACTCCTGCTGTAGTTTTTTCATTTTAGGATCAATTCTTATACGGCAATAGGGTTGTCCGGAATTGTTTTGGTAAAAATTCTGGTGGTAATCTTCCGCAACATAAAAATTTTTATAAGGTTGTATTGCTGTAACAATGGGATCATCAAAATAGCCTGAACGTTCCATCTCTTTTTTAGATTGTTCAGCTAATCTTTTTTGCCTTGTGCTATGGTAAAAGATGACTGAGCGATATTGGGTACCCATATCCGGCCCCTGCCGGTTAAGGGTTGTCGGATCATGGGTTTTCCAAAAGACCTCCAACAATTCTGTATATCCAATTTTTTTCGGATCGTAAGTTATTTGAACCACTTCGGCATGTCCTGTTTTTCCTGTCGTAACTTCCTTATAGGTTGGATTGGTCACATGTCCGCCCGAATAACCTGATTCAACAGACTTAACTCCCTGTATTTGTTGATAAACTGCTTCTACACACCAAAAACAACCTGCTCCGAATGTGGCTTTTTCTGTTTCCAAGCTATTTTGTGCCATTTTATAAGTTTTTTGTTCGTTTTGTCCCTTTGCTAAATTAGACAGGAGGCTTAAGCATCCAACAGCCATTAAAAAGATGGTTTTCATGGTTAACGGTTTAATTCAATTCAGGATAATATTCCCTATAAGTTGTAACAAACTTTTTTCCTTGAGGTTTATGAACCGATGCATAAAACTTATGACATGACGAAATGCTTACGGTAATACAAATAGTCAGGACGATCGATTAATGTCTTTTGCCCTTTTCATTAATCATTGGAACAAAGCGAACGCCAGTAATTTCCTGTCTGTGAATTTTTCCGTTTGTTTTTTTAAGCAACACAAGCCTTTGAAATACAGGGCCACCAACAGGTATAATGATTTTCCCCCCTTCTGCCAGTTGGTCTTTAAGGGGTTGAGGAATTTCAGCGGGCGAGGCTGTAACGATAATGCCATCGTATGGTGCATGTTCTTTCCAACCTTGAAAACCATCCCCGGTTTTAATTTGAACATTGTCATATCCCTGTTCTGTGAGGGTAGCTCTTGCCGCTTTAGCTAATTCGGGCCTGATTTCAACAGAATATACATTGGGCGTTATCAGCGACAAAACAGCTGCCTGATATCCTGAGCCGGTACCTATTTCAAGGACTTTATCATTTTTTTCCAGGTTTAGATAATTGGTCATGAGCGCAACGATATAAGGCTGAGATATGGTCTGGTTATGCCCGATTGGCAATGGGCGGTCTAGATAAGCCATTTGCCGTGATTGTTCGGGGACAAATTTGTGCCTTTTGACAGTCCGCATTGCCTTAATAACCTGCGAATCACGAACGCCCCGTTTGACAATCTGTTCCTCCACCATTTTATTGCGCTGAGCCATAAAGTTTTGACCGGTAGCAGCAAAAGGAATAAACCATACCAGCAAAATCAGGTGTATAAATAATCGTATCATAACCGTATAAAATTTATCCTGTATTATTCATGCGTCAAGTTTTGGGCGGATGCAAAACGTCTACTTTGAGGTTTTCGTAACGCAGCAGATGTCCAAAATTGGCGCACTACGAAAAAATGTATAAAAATAGAAACTTTTGAACATAATAAGTAATATCCTAATATTCTTTTGTTTATACCCCTCCCCTTTTTTTTTATGAATAATAAAGGTTATGTATTTAACGAAGGATCTTGCCGTATTGTTATCCGGCAGGATAAAACATGAAAACTCAAATACATGACGACTTGAGGGCAAGGAATAAGATCTCGACGGGATGAAGTGCTTTTCGCGAGGTACCATCTTTTATCTGATGCCTGCAGCTCGTTCCAGGGGCAGCAATAACCGTATTTTTTGCGGCTTTTCTTACTGCCGGGAACAAAACCAGCTCACCAATTTTCATAGAAATGTCATAGTGTTCTTTCTCATACCCAAAGGAACCGGCCATACCGCAGCATCCGGATGGAATCTCTTCAACCTGGTAATTTTTTGGAAATGAGAGTATGTATTGGGTCGGACCGGTGGAGGCTATTGCTTTCTGCTGACAATGACCGTGCAACAGGATATTCAAATGGTCATTGGAGAATTGTTCCTGATGAATTCGACCTTCTTTCATTTCCCTGGCCAGGAATTCATCGATCATATAAGCATGGCCTGATAGCTCTCGGGTCAAATGTTTATTGCCGGAAAGTGCGAGATCGGGGTATTCATCCCGAAAAGTTAAAATGGCAGAGGGTTCTATTCCTATAAGCGGTGTATCTTTACTGATGATGCCGGTAAGAAGTTCAATATTGCGATTGGCTATTTTTTGGGCTTTCCTGAGCAGGCCTTTAGAAAGATAGGTTCGACCACTTTCTAGATGCCTGGGTATAACAACCTGGTAACCAAGTCGTGTAAGAAGCTGAATGGCTTGAATACCCAAATGGGTATCCTGGTAATTTGTAAATTCATCATTGAATAAATATACTTTTCCATTTGGCGGAGCATCAGCCTTTAGATTTTTGACGTAATGATGCATCCAGTTTTTAAGGGTATGCCTATGAATCATGGGCAGACTCCTGGAGGTAGCGAAACCAATCATGCGCTTTAGGAATGCTGAGATGGTTGGATGACTCATCAAAAAATTGTATACATCCGGCCAGATGGAACCCAAACGATTCATTCGGGTAATGTTAGCTATTAACCTGGTTCTTAGAGGAATACCATTTGAATCATAATAATGTTGCAGAAATTCTGCTTTCAATTTTGCTACATCTACATTTGAGGGGCATTCGGTTTTACAGGCTTTGCAAGACAGGCACAGGTCCATAACCTGATAGATCTCCTTATGATCAAAGCGGTTTTTATTCCTGGAATTTGTGAGAAATTCCCTTAATATGTTCGCTCTTGCTCTGGTTACGTCATGTTCATTGCGGGTAGCCATATAGCTGGGACACATAGTTCCCCCTGTCAATTCAGTTTTGCGGCAATCGCCACTTCCGTTGCATTTTTCTGCTGCCCGGAGAATTCCGCCTGTATCAGAAAAGTCAAATATGGTATTGAAATCAGGTATCTTTTGACCTGGCGGATATCTGAGGTGTTCATTCATGGGAGGCACATCAACAATCTTACCGGGATTGAATATTCCTTCAGGGTCCCATGTATATTTTACGTCTCGTAGAAGCTGGTAATTCTTTTCACCAAGGATGATCGGTATGAATTCTCCCCGGAGTCTTCCGTCACCATGTTCCCCACTGAGTGACCCCTGGTATTTCTTTACCAGGTAAGCAATTTCCTCCCCGATGGTCCGGAACAGCTCAACATCCCCGGGATCTTTCAGGTTTAAAACAGGTCGCAGATGTAATTCTCCAGATCCAATATGGGCATAAAACACACAATCCAGTTTGTATTGATCCAGTATTTTTTGGAAATCCTCCATGTATTGAGGTAGAACATTGACGTTTACCGCAGTATCTTCAATGATCGATACAGGTTTGGCGTCGCCTTTCATATTGGAAAGAATGCCCAGACCTGCTTTTCGGAGGTTCCATACTTTATTTGCCTCAGGTTCATAAATCAAGGGATAGTGATACCCATAACCGTTGTTTTTAAGCTCAGCAACCATGGATTGATGGTTTTCTTCTATCTCATGTTTTGAGTGCCGGGCAAATTCAATGATCAATATGGCCTGCGGGTCATCTTTTACAAAAGCCCTGTTTTGCTGTTGATCACGGTTATCTTTGGTAAGATTGAGTATATGATAATCCATCATTTCAACAGCGCCAGGATGATGCCTGAGGGCTATCAGGTTGGCCTCAAAAGCTTCTTCTCTGGTATTAAAATGTGCTGCTGTTACAGCTTTATACTTAGGAGGTAAAGGAATGAGGTTAAGCTTGATTTCTGTAATGAACATCAGTGTGCCTTCCGATCCACAGATCAGCTTACTTAGGTTAAAAGGTACATTGGAAGAAGCTGAAAAAACTGCTGTTTGCAATAACAAATCAATGGAGTAGCCTGTATTTCGGCGATATATGGTGGGATCAGGATATTCTCTTTCTATTTCAGCCTTAATTTCAGGATCGGATAATGTTTTGTAAATATGCTGATAGATCTTTGATTCCCGTGAATGCCCCCGGCATTTTTGATGAAACTCCTCTTTTGTCAGTGAATCAAAATGCACTTCACTCCCATCACTCAGAAAACCTTTAACAGAAAGTGTATGGTCTCTTGTGGTACCATACAAAATAGAATGGGATCCACATGAGTTGTTTCCTACCATTCCTCCAATCATACAGCGATTGCTGGTTGAGGTTTCAGGACCGAAAAACAAACCATAATCTTTGAGAAACAGATTCAATTCATCCAGAATCACGCCAGGTTGTACCCTAACCCATTTATCCCCAGGGTTCATTTCCAATATGCCGGTCATATACCTGGACACATCCACTACTATGCTGTCGCCCACAACCTGACCGGCGAGAGAGGTGCCTGCAGCCCTGGGTATTAAAGAGGTATGGGTTGAATTTGCGAAGTCAATAAGTTTTTGGATATCTGCTTCATTTTTGGGTAAGGCGACAGCGCAAGGAACTTCCCGATAGGCAGAACCATCAGTAGCATATAAAAGTCTAGTTTTTAAATCGGTATAAAGATCTCCTGCCAGTTGATTTTCTAAATGATTTAACTGTTTTTCCATTGTTTCATGCATTTTTTTCCGCGTGCGCCAATTTTTGGGCATCTGCTGCGTTTCGAAAGCCACGAAGTAAGCGGGTACGTCGTCGGCTTTCGATGCCTTGCATTTGCCCAAAACTTGACGCATGAATTATACAGGATAGGTTGACTTATTGATTTCCTGCTCAAGGTTATTGATCATAGGCTGCCTGAAGCACATCATGAAAGTAATCCACAAAATGGGGTTTTATTCCTTTTTTTAGATAATCAGGGAGATCCTCAAAATCCTTTTTATTGTCTTTAGGGAATATCAGCTCATAAACACCTACTCTTCTGGCAGCTATGGTTTTTTCCCTTACGCCGCCGATGGGCAGGACCTTGCCTGTGAGGGTCAGCTCACCTGTCATAGCCAGATCTTTTTTTGTGGCGTCATTTGTGGCAAGGGAATAAAGTGCAAGAGCCATGGTGATACCTGCACTGGGTCCGTCTTTAGGCGTAGCACCTGCTGGCACATGCAAATGAATGAAATGCGCTTTAAAGTATTCTGCCAGTGAATCCTTTTTTTGTTCACAAAGCATTGACCGGACATACGAATATGCGATTTCGGAGGATTCCTGCATCACTTTCCCCAATTGTCCGGTTTGCTTAAAACCTCCCTGTTTACTTTTTACTGCTGAAGCTTCTACATACATTGTAGTTCCGCCCATAGAAGTCCATGCCAGGCCAAGTGATACCCCGGGTATTTGCCGGGTATAAAGTTTTTCCGTGGTAAAGACAGGGTTACCCAGATATTTCTCCAGGTTGTTTTTGGTAACAGAGAACTTTTTTTGTCCTGTTTCTGATTGCCGTAAGGTTACCTGTCTCATTACCTTGGCAATATTTTTCTCAAGGCTTCTTACTCCGGCTTCTCTGGCATATTCATCAATCATTCTTCTGAGCGCTTCATCAGAAATGTTGACTTCACTTTTCTTTAGCCCATGCTCTTTTATTTGTCTGGGCATTAAATATTTTTTAGCAATCTGAACTTTTTCCTGCAGGATATAACCGGGCAGTTTGATAACTTCCATTCTGTCAAGTAAAGGCTGAGGTACTGTATCTAACTGGTTTGCTGTTGTGATAAAAAGAATATTGGAAAGGTCATAACGGACATCCAGGTAATGATCCAGGAAATCTTTGTTTTGTTCGGGATCCAATACCTCCAGGAGTGCAGAGGCGGGATCTCCCTGAAAGCTGACACCCATTTTATCAATCTCATCAAGCATAATAATGGGATTGGAAGTACCTGTACGTTTGAGGCTTTGGATCACTTTACCGGGCATTGCGCCAATATAGGTTCGTCTGTGGCCTTTTATTTCAGCTTCATCTCTCATGCCGCCAACGGAAAAGCGAAAGAATTTCCTATCCATAGAATCAGCAATTGACCGTCCAACAGAAGTTTTCCCGACTCCAGGCGGGCCTACAAGGCAAAGAATGGTACCTGTATGCTTGCCTTTTTTGATGACCGTGCTGATAAACTCCAAGATCCGGTTCTTAACATCCTGTAATCCATAATGATCCCGGTCGAGTATTCTTCTGGCTTCACCAATGTCCAGCCTGTCCTGGCTATACAAACCCCATGGAAGGTCAGTGAGCGTATTTAAGTAAGCACGTGTAACTTGAAATTCAGAAGAACTGGGCTCCAGTGTCTGCAATTTTTCTATTTCTTCATTAATGACTTCCGAAACTTCCTGGGTCAGCTTCAGATTTTTGATTTTTTCTTTGAATTTATGTATCTCCGATTCTTTATCATCTTTTTCAATTCCCAGCTCTCTTTTGATCACCTTAAGCTGTTCTCGCAGGAAAAATTCTCTTTGCTGTTTAGAAACTTTTTCATTGATTTGTTTTTGAATTTCTTCCTGTATCTGTGATCGCTCAATCTCCTCTTTCAGAAGAACCAGAAGTTTTTCTGCCCTTTTGTATAGATCATAAGTAGCAAGTATATCCTGCAGCTTCTCTCCGTCAGCTGTAAGCATAGCAGTGATAAGATCCATCAACATGCCCGGTTTTTCAATACTGATTTGATTTAAAACCATTTTAATCTGTTCCTGGAAAACCGGATTTTTTTTCAACAACTCCTTAACCGATGAGACAATAGATAAGGTATAAGCCTTCAATTCCTCCGTAGGCTTTTCGTCAGGATCATTGTAATATTTTACCTGCCATTGCAATAAAGGGCTTTGCCTGATTTGTTTTACGCTAGAAAACCGTTCCAAGCCCTGAACCAAAACCTGAATGCTATTTTCCTGTACCGGCGCTACTTTATGTATCTTAACAACCGTTCCAACTTCATACATTTTGGAATTCATGAAATCTTTCTGGTCGGGCTCTTTGACCAGCACAAGACCAAGGAAGGGCTGATTGCTATTGGCCACATTATTAATGGCCTCTATAAATTTCGGACCGGTAAATGTCATGGGCACAGTAATACCCGGAAAAAATGGCCGTGTATCGACTGGCAAAACTGTTAATATGTCAGGTAACATATCCGATACCACTGCAATATCCGATGAAATCGGCTGTCCCTGGTCGCTTTGATATCCCTGTTGTTGATTGTTTTGTTGGTTATTGTTTTGATCGTCACGCATGATCATTTGATTTTAATGTTATTAAATATACTGTATACATCATTTTATACCCTACGTTGCAAGTAATATGCCATCGTTTTATTCCGGATTTGTTGATAAACTGAAAAGTAGTGCATTGAACTGGTGTAGTGACCTTGAATTTCGTTTGGTCTGATGAAAGCTAATAAGAAAGCGAACTCCACATGATAAGACTCAATTAAACGATAATAACTGTGTGGTTATAACACCAGTTCAATCTTGACGGCATAGTCAAACGATTAGCTATAGCGCTAATGCGGAATTACCTGAATCCTTCCCGTAAACCATCCCACATGCATAAACTTTACTTTCCCGCTTATCAAGGTGACAGGCTGTTTGTTTATGAATAATTCGGCTTAGCCTGGCTTAGGCTTCCCGGAACAATTTTTTCAGGGTGGGTTACCATAAAAACGGATTCCTGTTGAAGGAATTTATTGGGGAATAAGGAGCGTAGTAGGGATTATAATACCTATTGCTTCCGTTGGAGAAACGGAATTCAAAGTCAATACTAGTTTTTTCCGAAAACTTATACCCCATGCCAAGGGAGAAAGCATTAAATCCGGGAGCCTGATGATTCTGATAGGGATAGAGGCTAAAAGGGCTCATGGAATTTTCGGCATATTGCCCCTGGGCTCTGACATACATATTATTATTGGGTTGGTAAATTCCACCGACAGAAAATCCATATGACCGGTTGTCTTGATTTAAGGGCATCATACTGTTTTGTGAAGCGGCAATACCTGGATTACCTCCGAAAGGGGAAGCATTGATATTGGAAATTATAGCAGAAAAATTTAGGGACAAATTGGAATTCACCTGATATTGCATATGCGGAGCCACGTAAGAATTCATCGTTCCATAACCTGAAAATGATGTAAAACCAGTGCCAATGGTCACGCCAAAATCGACCGGGTCATTCTTTTTATCTACTGATGCTTGTAAGGCAGATGAATCAATAGGTTGGTAGAAATTAGGCAAAGATTGGTATATTTGACCTGATCCCCATACAGGTAAAAAGATGAAAGCAAGTATATACACCCAATTTTTCATGATTGAACACAATGTATTTTCACAAAAATAATAAAAATATTATATTGTCAACGTTGTTTTTTCTTTAATATTATTCTGCTTAATCGTCATACAGGTATTAACACGATTATTCAGTGTTTGTCTGTATAATCCAACTTCTTCGTTGTTGCTGAAAATCTTAATTAATCGCAAGGCTCATGAGATCGCTTCGCTAAGTTCTCAAGCACACAGGTATTCTGCGGTTTTGATTTTCCACACGCCTCGAATTTGAACTTTATAGAACAAACACTCGAGTTCATAAACAGACATTATTTATGATTTGTTCGGGTGACCTTTGAAATGTCCTTTTCCTGACTGAGTTTATTCATCAAAGCATCCAGGGTTTTGGTATCCGTTACATACAAATTGACATATCCTTCGAAAAAACCGTTATCTGAGTCAATTGAAATAGACCGTATTCTCACTTTCATATAGTTCGAGATAATATCGGATATCCGGTTTACCATACCCATTTGATCTATACCGGATAGTTTGATACGAGCCTGAAAAGATGACTTTTCCTTGATTGCTTTCCAGCGTGCGGGTATGCTTCTGTTGTTGTACCGGGAAAGCAAGCGGCGGGCATTAGGACAAACTGCCCTATGTATTGTTATACCCTGAGTTTTGGTAATAAAACCAATGATCTCGTCTCCGTGGATAGGATTGCAACATTTAGCCAGTTTATAGTCTACGCCTTTCAACTCTTCTCCGATAATGATATAATCCTCTTCATCGGCTTTTTCAATGATTTTGGGTGCATTTGGGCTTTTTTCCGCAGGTTCGGTTTTTTCTTTTTCCTTTTTCACAAATTCAGGTTCGGTAACAATCTCTTTCAGGTCCGTGACATCGATTTTACCGCTACCCAGTGATGCAAAGAGATTGGTTGCCTCTTTGATGTTATAGTACTTTAAGAGTTTATTCAGGCTATCCTGATTAAAAGGTATTTTCCAGTTTTTAAATCGTCTCTTAAGCAATTCTCTGCCCGAATCTGCCTCTTTGCGCAGGGCTTCCTTTAATGCTTGTCTGATTTTGGATTTTGCTTTGGAGGTGACCACCATATTCAGCCAATCGGTTTTGGGTTTTTGGGTTTTTGATGTAATAACCTCAACCCTATCCCCGTTTTCGAGCTTATAGCGAATGGGTACATTTTTATGGTTCACGATCCCTCCGGTACAGCGGGAACCTATATCGGAATGAATTTCAAAAGCAAAATCCAGGACGGATGCACCTTCCGGTAATCTGATCAGTTCTCCTTTAGGGGTAAATACGAAGATTTCCTGGGTAAGCAGGTTCAACCGGACGTTGTCAATAATCTCGGAAGCAGTTGCATCAGTGGCTTCCAGAATGTCCCGTATTTTACCCATCCAATTGTCAAAAGCCATATCCCCTTTTAATCCTTTGTATTTCCAATGTGCCGCATAACCTTTTTCTGCAACATCATCCATACGCCTGGAACGAATCTGAACTTCGACCCATTTACCTTCAGGACCGATGACAGTGGTATGTAAAGATTCATAACCATTTGATTTCGGGTTAGATATCCAATCCCTGAGTCTTTCAGGATTTGGACGGTAAAAGTCAGAGACAATAGAATAGACTTTCCAGCAGTCGCTTTTTTCGTTTTTTTGAGGAGTATCCAGAATAATCCGGATGGCGAATATATCATAAACCTGTTCGAAAGTTACGCCTTGCTGCTGCATTTTTCTCCATATAGAATAAACCGATTTCGTTCTTCCCTTTATTTCATACCTATAGTTTTGGTGCTCCAGTTCTCTTTTAATGGGATCAGAAAATTTCTTGATAAACCGATTTCTTTTTGCAGTGGTATTTTGTAATTTTTTAACAATAGACCTGTAGGCTTCCCCTTCAGTGTATTTCATTGCCAGATCCTCAAGTTCCGACTTGATGGAATATAACCCAAGCCGGTGAGCAAGTGGAGCATAAAGTGAAAAAGTTTCAATAGATGATTTAACCTGATAATTTTTCGGCATGTAGTTCATACGGCGCATTTGATCCAGTAAAACAGCCAACCGGATCAGGATAACCCGAATGTCGTTGGAAAGGGTCAAAAGCAATTTCCGGAAATTCTCAGGTTGAAAATTTGTCTCCTGGGTTTTAACCTCGAAGATTTTTAAAAGGCCTCCTATAATTTCTTTGACTTTTTGTCCGTAGGCTGTTTCAATATAATCGACAGACAATTCACCTCTGTAAACCAGGTCATAAAGCAAACTTGCTAAAACCGATTTGGTAGCCATACCAATTTCTTCCACAACAATTCGGGCTACTTCTAAAAGGTGTAAAACGAAAGGTTCGCCGCTTGGCAGTCGTTCATTTTGATAGTGGGCAATTGCTTCATCAAGCGCTTTCCTGATCGTCTCACCATCTTCTTTGGTCAGGAAAGTTTCAGATTTTTGAAGCAATGCCTTATAACGTATGTAGATTTTTCGCCTGTCTCTAAAACTAAGTTTTTCGTTTGTTTCAAGCATAACAGACCTATTTTATATCAAATGTATCGGCATCTTTTCCTACGGGAAAACTTTCCCTCAATGCATTTAATTTTTGAAAAGAAAGCGATACGGTGTCAGTTGATTCCCGGAAAGGTTCGGTTTTACTTAATATATTACCCTGTGCATCTATTATGAGGGAATCGCCGGCATAAGTCACTCCATTACCATCTGATCCTATCCTGTTCACTCCGGCAACATAAGATTGATTCTCAATTGCTCTTGCTATCAGCAGATGTTTCCATTCATGCCTGCGTGTTTGCGGCCAGTTGGCTATATAAACCAATAGATCGTAATCACCCGTATTACGGCTCCAAACCGGGAAACGCAGATCATAGCATATTAGTGGCATGATACGCCAGCCCCTTATTTGAAAGATCATACGTTCCTGTCCCGGCGTATAATGTTTATGCTCATTACCCATCCTGAAAAGATGCCTTTTGTCATAAAATGTATAATCTCCTTCACGGTATACAACGAACAATCGGTTGAAGTAATTGCTACGGTCTTCAATGATCAGGCTGCCTAAAAGAGTCATGTTTTTTTGAGCGCTTACCTTCTGCATCCACCTTAATGCCGATCCGTTCATATTTTCTGCATGCTTTTCCGGTTTCATGGAAAATCCCGTGGTGAACATTTCTGGTAGGATGACCAGATCAGTATGTTGTATTTCATTGATTTTTTCTTCAAGATGGCTTAGATTGCTTTGCGGATCTTCCCAGGCCAGGCTTGTCTGCAAAAGTGTGACATCAATATGTGGATGATTTTGAACCATGATATAAACAGAATCACATAAATTATTGCAAGCATAGTTGCTTCATCAAAATTAATAAATTCTTAAAAAGATAGGTAGGGCTTGATGATTTTTTGAGTGGGTTAAGTTCAACGCGCATAAGTGTCTTCCAGTATCCCCTTTATTAAAGGAATATAGTACTCCCAGAAAAACTTTTTCCTGTCTGCCTTTTCCTCTGAATAGGCGAGAAAATCAAAGTTCCGTATACCATAAAAAAATGACGTTGAGGTGTTTACCGGATTGTGACAAAAATCTCCTGCAAAATAATACAGATTATAATCTTGATGACGGTTGATAATAGCGGGGAAAGATAATGGAATGTTATAACTATTTAAAAGTGAATCACCCAGGGCATTGGTGTGCAAATCAAAGCTGGCTACCACATCATCTTGATTATTGGCCTGAACCACATCAAACCAGTAGGGATATTCAATGCTGGAAGGCAGGTTGTATTTCCTGGCAAATTCGTTATGGGTATTGATATTGGGGATATCTTGAATTAAAAATTTATCATTCAGGATAATCATCTTACCGTATTTATGGATCAAAATAATCCCGGCATGTTTGAAGTCCCAATCGACATGATTTTGTTCGGTATAAAGCTTAACAATCCATTTTGGGAAATTTGGATTCATAGCAGTATCCAGCGACGAGAAATAGCGGCCAATCCATCCTTGCCATTTGAAATGCAATAATTCCTCTGTCTTTTCGCGGACCAATGGAGAGGTCGTTTTGTTGAGTAATACGAACTCGGTGATGATGGTTTTATCTTTTTCAAGCATTGCTTTTAAAAGCAAAAAATCATTCTGGTTCAGATCACCATAAACTTTTTGCTCTGAACGGAATTCTGGCTGAGATCCCTGAAACCAATCACTGTAATATACTCCGTATGTATCAGCAAAATATGCAATATCTACGGCATTAGAAATGCGTTCCACATCATAAATGGATATACTCTTAAAATCGAATTGCTCCTTTTCCTTATTTGTCGGAAAAAATCCGTAATAATCCTCCTTAAGTTTATAGCGATGATGATTGGGTTTGACATACCTGTAATGATTCAGTATCCAGTGAAACGATTTGTGTTCGTCTCTATTTATTGTGGCAACCGTTTTGTTCAGGATGAATACATCCAATTCCTTTTTAGGTTGGAAATACCAGCCTCCTAAACTTAACAGCATAACCAATATCAAGGTAAGAAGCAGACCACCCGGAATCCAGAATATTTTATTTTTTTTCATTAATCAGCACCGTTTAATGTCTGTCTATAAACTCAGGTGTTTAGCCTGTATTATTCAATAAAAAATGAAAAAATATTTATAAACAAAGCAATATTCATGCTTTACTTATGATGCCCAAAATTGACGCATGAATAATACAGGTTAACCAAATACTACTTGGTATCTGACTTTATGGACAGACACAATTTAGGCCACAAAATAAGTTTTTTTTGTCTCACGATGCAAATTTTCGGACGCCTTAGATGTCTCTTTTTGATGTAAATAACTGATTAAAAGTATGTTTAAATAAAGGAAGTAATTGTATTTTAAGCTTGTTTTATTATAGCTACACAATTTTTTGCATGGCTTCATCAACATTGCTCAAAGGTTTCTGACAAACCTTTTCCTGACAGATATGTATCTGAGTTTTGCCCAGTTTGAACCGGTCTTTTAAGATGGGTAGATTACCTTCATGCGTTCCTCCTGCGAGAATGATACCGGGATGATATAAATTATCAAACCGCTTTTTATATTCATCAGCTTTCTTTCCTACTATAGAAATTTCATACGGGGGATAAATAAACCATAGCATCAGATTTAGCCACTGGGAAAAATAAAATGGATTGCGGGCCAGCATGCTTTGAACGTTAGCGATCATTCTCCGCGATCGGTTTTTATATGCATCCGTATTGTAATACTGCCCCAAAACAAAAAGATTTTTTGCAATAACTGAATTTGGGGATGGCATTACCGTATCAATAATTTCATTTTTATTGGAAATCAGTTTATTATTCTGGAGGGATGCATATAGAAACAGATCATTCGTTTGATCAGAGAAATTTTTGATAACATAATCGCTCAATTTAAATGCCCAGTCAACCCATTTGGCGTCAAAGGTTAATTGGTATAATTCGAGCATAACGTCGGCCAGCAAGGCATAATCATCTAGAAATCCATTGACGCTGGATTGGCCATTGATCAGAATACGGTTTAATTTGTAGTCATTTTGTAGCTGTATACCGATCAGATTTTCAGCGCTATTCAGCGCAATTCTTATGTATTGGTTTTTTCCGGTTGCCCGGTAACCATCAAGAAATGCTTTTATAACCAGTGCATTCCAGCCAGTAACAATTTTTTTATCGATATGGGGTTTGGGCCTTTTTTCTCTTTTCGCAAACAGTTTTTGTTTGGCTTCCTGGATGATTGTCTTGACTTTATCTTCTGAGAGGTTATATTTAACTGCGAGACTTGATATATCTTTATTGCGCAACAGTGTCTGCTTTTGCTGGTTCTTTTTTTGGCCATTATGCAATCCAAAATAGTCACTAATCAAATCAGCATTATTGTGAAGAATAAATTCAATTTCCATTTGCTCCCAGGTGTAGAAAGCCCCTTCGCCTTGCTCATTATCTGCATCAATTGAGGAATAAAACAGGTATTGATCTGACATCATTTCGCGCATTATAAAATCAAGTGTCTCGATAACTGTTTGCTTCAGATGTTCCTGTTTTGTATAAAGATAGGACTGACTATATAGGCTGGCCAAGAGAGCATTATCGTAAAGCATTTTCTCAAAATGGGGTACCTCCCATTCTTCATCGGTAGCGTATCTTGCAAAGCCACCTCCGATTTGATCATAAATGCCTCCGTCCTTCATTTTATTCAAGGTAAGAAGGATATGATCCAATATTTCAGAATCGCCGGTATGAAATTGATAATTCAGCAAAAATTGATACAAAACCGGCATGGGAAATTTAGGTGCACCTTTTAATCCGCCATTTTCATGATCAAGTTGATCCTTAATTTTATCAATCAGTCTGGTAAGGTCTTCTTTTTCAAAAGCGGTAAAGGATTTTACCGGATCCATTTTATGGAAGTTTTGAATTTTTTCTTTTAATTCTTGTGCCTGATATTCAATTTTTGAGGGATCCTCCCTGTAAAATTCCGCAAGGGTGTTAATGACGTGAAGCCATTGGGATTTGTTGAAATAAGTCCCGCCAAAAATGGGTATACCGTTGGGCAGGGTAAAACAATTCAGCGGCCATCCTCCGGTTCCCGTGATCAGCTGTACGGCATCCAGGTATATACTATCTATATCGGGACGTTCTTCACGGTCAACTTTGATTGAAACAAAGTATTTATTCATCATGCTGGCTACCTCCGGGTCACTGAAAGATTCTCTTTCCATTACATGACACCAGTGGCATGCAGAATATCCAATGCTGATAAGAACCAGTTTGTTCTCCTGCTCGGCTTTTTCAAAAGCTTCATCACTCCAGGGATGCCAGTCTACCGGATTGTCGGCATGCTGCAACAAATAGGGGCTTAATTCATTTGCCAGTTTGTTGCGGTCTGTATTTTGAACCTCACCTGTATCCATATAGATTCCGATTTACATTTTAAGTCAAACATTGTAACAATTCAGACTAAATAAATGTTGAGGAATCCATTGTTAAAACAGAGATTTTTTCAAGAAGAGGGATAGCTAAAAGCTAACCTGCCCTATGCAGAAAAAGGTAAATTTTTTTAATGCGTAACTGATTTTAGGACAGACACTCTTGAAATTGTTTATATGAAGGATAAAGAAAACCTGGCTTTCAAATATTTCGGACAGCTAATTTGATATTTTCCAGGGCTTTTTTGAGGGTTTGTCTGGGGCAGCCAAAATTCATCCGCTGAAATCCTGTGCCATTTTTTCCAAAAGTAGCACCTTCATTCATTCCTACACCTGCCTCTTTTACCATAAAACGGTTAATTTTGTTATTTTGGATGGGTAATTCCCTGCAATCCAGCCAGGCCAGGTAGGTTCCTTCAGGTCTGACAAGATTGATCCCTTCTATATGATGGTTCATGTACTCCTCTATAAGCCGGACATTGTCTTTCAAATATTCGATTAACTCGTCCAACCACTTCTCGCCATAATTGTAGGCACTCTCCATGGCCACCTGTCCAAAAATGTTACCATGACTAATATGAATTTTATCAATCATATCTTCCAATGCTTTTCTAAGCTTGAGATTGGAAACGATGGCTATGGATGTAGATAATCCGGCAATGTTGAATGTTTTGCTCGGGGCCAGGAAAGTGATGGTTTTTTCTGCTATTTCTTCGTTAACAGAGGCCATTGGGGTAAACGGATGCTCGGAAAATACAATGTCGGCATGTATTTCATCTGCGATGATCTTAGCGCCATAATGGCAACAGCGTTTCCCCATTTCTTTTAATTCCCGGTCAGTCCAAACTGAGCCGCCGGGATTGTGCGGATTGGAAAGAATAAATAGTTTAACGCCCTGTTTCAGCTTTTCTTCAAAATCATCCAGATCAATATGATATCTGCCATTATTGAGTATAAGTTGATTTTCAACGAGTGTTCGTTTATTTTTTTTTATGGCATGAAAAAAAGGAAAATAAACAGGGGGTTGGATCATTATTTTATCACCGGGATTGGTCAGGGCCATAATCGCCAGGTTGATACCGGGAACAATGCCGGGGGTAAAGACCGTCCATTTACGGGAAACAGACCATCGGTATCTTTTTTCGGTCCACTGTGTCACCGAACGGTAAAAGGATTCCGGTCTGAAGGTATAGCCGTAAATCTCATGTTCTGCTCTTTTTTTTACTGCTTGTGAGACAGCTGGAGGTACACGGAAATCCATGTCCGCCACCCACATGGGTATCAAATCTTTGCGGCCGAACAATTTTTCGCGCAAATCGTATTTCACACTGTTGGTATGGGCCCTGGGTATGAATTCATCAAAATTATGCGGCATAAATAAATAACTTGGTTAGGTCGGGTTTTGGAAATCATGTTGCAACAATAGGCGGCAATGCATTAGCCATGCAACAATTGATCAGCCATTTTATCGGCCAGTCGGACACAATCCGAAAAAGCTGCTTCACCGGGAATTCCCTTGATATCAACAGGTTCGCCAACCATATCCCAATCAATGTTTTCCGCGAATTGTTTGAGAGATTTAACCCCTCCGCCTGTCCAGCTATACGAGCCAAATATTCCAAGTAACCGGTTTTTAGGTGCGATATGTTCTATGGTATGGATAAATTGTTCCATGGTAGGCAGCATCCGGGTGTTGTAAGCAGAACTGCCAAGCATTACTCCCTTGAAACGCCAAACTTCATTAATCAGGTAGGATAAGTGGGTTTTAGAGGCATCATGTACACGAATATTTTTGATCCCTTTTTCTGACAGTCGACGGGCAGTAAAATCTGCCATCATTTCTGTATTACCATACATAGAACCAAAAATGATAACCACCCCGGTTTCCGATTCATAGCGGCTCCAACGGTCGTAGAGTGATAGCACTTTCTCGGGTTCGCTACGCCATATGGGTCCGTGCGTAGAAGCTACAATGTTAATTTCTATGCCTTCAAGCTTTTTGAAAGCCTTTTGCACCATATTGCTATATTTCCCAACAATATTGGAAAAATATCTTCTCATCTCATCCCGGTAAAAGTCAAAATTAATTTCATCATCAAATATACCCCCATCCAGTGCGCCAAAAGTACCAAAAGCATCACCGGAAAAGAGCATCTTGCTACTTTTTTCATAAGTCATCATGGTTTCAGGCCAATGTACCCAGGGGGTCATGATAAATCTCAGATGATGATCACCCAACCTCAGCTCATCGTCATTATTTATTTCATACAAATTCTCCCGGAAGCCGTAATAAGCTTCCAGCATTTTGAAGGTCTTTTTATTCCCAACAATCCGTATATTCGGAAATTTCTCAACAATGGCTTGGATGGCTCCGGAATGGTCTGGTTCCATATGATTGATGATCAGATAATCAATAGAACGATCCATTCCAATGATATCCTGAATCTTTTCAATGTATGTTTCTACAGAACAGTGATGAACTGTATCGATTAAAGCTACCTGCTCATCATTAATCAAATAGGAATTATAGGAAATTCCATTATCCAGGGGCCACAAATTTTCGAATAGATGTGTTTTTCTGTCGTTGACCCCTATCCAGTGTATTTTATCCGTAATTTTAACCGTATGATGCATTGATCTATATTTTAAATGATTAATAATACTACAAAAATAATGAAATTCTGCAGGAAGCTTACCTGGTTATACCCAAATTTGCTTGAAAGCAATTTATTTTTGATACAATCTTACATATTACAGATGAAGATTTGTAAAGGTTTTCGTTAATTGACTCCTTTTGTTTATTTTTGATGCCCGTCTATTTAGCCTGTATTATTCATAAAAAATGGAAAACCATTTATAAACAAGAGAATATTAGTGTTTTATTTATTATGCTCAGAAAATTTTATTTTTCTATATTTTTTCCGAGTGCGCCAATTTTTGGGCATCTGCTACGTGGCGAAAACCTCGAAGCAGGGTTTGCTAGAAAAAACAGAAAAATCCTTAAATCAATAGGGTAAACATATCTGTTGTTTCCAAAATGAAAAATTTTCAGCAAACCCAAAGTAGGTGACTACGTCGTCCGCTTTCGACGCCTTGCATCTACCCAAAACCTGACGCATGAATAATACAGGTTAAA
>CAYYLT010000027.1:0-19652 GCA_964472385.1 uncultured Bacteroidales bacterium | reverse complement strand
GCGAAGCGATCTCATGAGCCTTGCGAATAATTTAGATTTTGAGCAACAACGAAGAGGTCGGACTTTATCGACCAACACTATGTAATGATTTGGATAAGATTAAGGGCAGATTGATGGATACAAAACAAATCGAATCCCATTATTCTAGTTATCAAGGCAAAAAATACATCTTTTTGCTATTGATTTTTGCTTTGCTGATAGTAGCTGCCATTGCTGGCATTACGATGGGTTCGGCAGAGATCAATCTGCAGGAGATATGGCAGGCATTGACGGCAGAAGCTTCAGCCACCCAGCATCAGATCATCGTGAACATTCGTTTGCCCAGGGTTTTATCGGCTATTGTTGCGGGTACTGCCCTTGCCGTTTCCGGAGCAGCCATGCAAACCATCTTAAGAAATCCGTTGGGATCACCTTTCACATTGGGCATATCCAATGCCGCAGCTTTTGGAGCAGCTTTTGCTGTTATCGTCCTGTCTGCAGGAAGCCTTCAAAGTGGCAACAATGAGCCGGTAATGCTCAACAATCCCTATACGGTCACCTTATCGGCCTTTATGTGGAGTCTGGTCAGTACGCTGGTCATCTTTCTCCTGGCCAAATTTAAAGGTGCAACCCCTGAAGTGATGATCCTGACCGGCATCATCCTCGGTTCCCTGTTTACTGCAGGCATAACGGCCCTGCAATATTTTGCCGATGATATTGAGATCTCATCAGTCGTTTTCTGGACTTTTGGGGATATAGGAAGGGCTTCGTGGAAAGATCTCGGCATTTTGACGGGCGTAGTGATGGTAGCCATGGTTATTTTTATGCGTAACCGCTGGAATTACAATGCACTGGACACCGGCGATGAGATGGCCAGAAGTCTGGGCGTACATGTAGAAAGAACCCGGCTTACCGGCATGCTAACTGCCTCGCTGGCAACTGCCGTAACGGTATCTTTCTTTGGAATCATTGCTTTTGTAGGGCTGGTAGTACCCCATATTGTCAGAAGGGTGATCGGTGGGGACGAAAGATTTCTGATCCCTGCCTCGGCTTTATTCGGTGGGATGTTTCTGCTGGTTTCCGATACCGTGGCGCGGATCATCATCTCTCCGGTTGTCCTGCCGGTGGGTATACTCACCTCTTTTCTGGGTGCCCCCCTCTTTCTCTATCTTCTGATACGGGGTATCGGAAAAGGTTATTGGTAATGGATTAACAAAAAACAATGATGAAACTAACACTCGATAACATCACCTTCAGCTACAACGGTTCTCCCATTCTGAAAGACATCACCAAAGAGATCCCTGCAGGTTCCTTTACGGCTATCGTAGGACCAAACGGCTCCGGAAAAAGTACCCTTTTACGCTGTATCGATGGTATACTCAAGCCCCGGAAGGGGGCTGTGTTGGTTGATCATGCAAATATCCACCATTTCGACCGCCAAAGCAAAGCCAAAACATTTGGATATGTGCCTCAGGAATCAAGCAATACCCCGCCTGCCAATGTATTTGATACCGTACTAATGGGCCGGAAACCCTATATCGGCTGGAGAATTAAAGCACAGGACCGGAAAACTGTTGCCAGGATCATCAAGCAACTTGACATGGAAGATATTGCCATGAAAGATGTGAATAAACTCAGTGGTGGTCAGCGCCAACGGGTATTTATTGCCAGGGCCCTGGCCCAGGAACCCAACATCCTGCTGCTGGATGAACCCACTGCCAACCTCGACCTGAGGCATCAGCTAGAAGTGCTGAAACTCCTGCAGCATATTACCCAACAGCATATTACCACCCTGGTGGCCATCCATGACCTGAACCTGGCTGCACAATATTGCTCTTCCTTCATCATGCTTAAAGAAGGCAAAATATTTGCTGCCGGTGGGAACGAAATCCTTACCCGGGAAAATATCGAATCCCTTTACAATATCAAAGTAAGCATATTCCGGGATAACGGAAAAATCTTTTTTGTTCCCGTCGAAAAAGCATAATACATACGACTCAACATTTGGATATGCTTATGTGTCCAATGGGTGAATGATTTATCCAAGATGAGCACAGGCAACTACAATAAACATGAAATAGTAATCAATGTGGAGGAGATCGGCCGGAAGGCACTTCGTATAACCCTTCCGTTGATCTTTCTTTATACCGTAATGTTTTTCCTGCTCTGGCCGGAAAAATTCACTTTAACATCTTTTGGTGATGCTTTCCCGGAAAATCCCCTGATTACCATTGGCCTTATCCTGGGTGGTATCTTCATGCATGAACTATTGCATGGTGTTACCTGGGCCCTGTTCTGTAATAAAGGTTTTCGTTCAATCTGCTTCGGCATATGGTTGAAAATGCTGACACCCTATACCCACTGCAAAGAGCCCCTGAAAAAATACCATTATTTTGCCGGTGGTCTCATGCCCGGATTGCTATTGGGTATTATACCTGCTGTTATGGGTATCATTCAGGGCAATATGGGCTACCTGCTGTTTGGTACTCTTTTTTCATTCGCAGCGGGCGGCGACTTTGCCATGATGTGGAAGCTGAGCACCATTAAAAAGAGCAGCCTTCTTTTAGATCATCCCGAAAAGTTGGGATGCTACCTCTATGAAAAGCAACAAACAGACTATCAGTCATTCAATAAAACTTTGTAACCAACCTATACCGGATCTCGTATTTTGGGTTAAGATATAGCAATCATCCTATCTGACTTTGCAGATAGACACGAATGATGCAGATGAAAGAAAATTATTTAAACAGATTTCCGGAAATAACCCTGTTGCTATTATTTCTGCTGCTGATTAACGGAATGGTATACGGTCAGACCAATCATTATACCATTGATATTACTCGTTTTAGCTCAAACAAATATCATGAATATGCTCCGGTATTTTTTGATGGGGGGATCGTCTATTGCTCCAACCGCTACGATAAGCTATTAAACCGGCTATCTGACAACGACCGTGTCAATATCTATTTTGTCCATCCCGGGGATACCATTACCTGGAAGGATTCCCGCATATTTGACATGCAGTTGATATCCCGCTATAATGATGGCCCGGTAACGTTCGATCATCAGCATAACAGGCTTTATTATTCAAGGAATATCGATTTGGAAAACAGGAAAAAAGATCTTTTTGACTCCAGAAATACTTTGGGCTTATATTCGGCTACGCTGCAGAATGGAAGCTGGGATGCATCTAAAGCCTTCCCTTATAACAGCAAAGCATACAGCAATACGACTCCCTGGTATGACTCTTTGAACCACCGGCTCTATTTTTCTTCCACCATGCCGGGAGGACATGGAGGAGCAGACTTATATTTCTCAGAAAAGACTGATAGTGGCTGGAGTGAACCGACCAACCTTGGACCTGTTGTCAATACGGAAAAAGACGAAGCCTACCCTTTCATTAGTCCCTCCGGAGACCTCTATTTTGCCTCTAATGGCCATGAAGGACTGGGGCAAATGGATATATTTGTTACCCGGCAGACAGATCACAAATGGAACAAGCCAGCCCATCTTGCACCACCGGTTAACTCGGAATATGATGATTTCGGACTGATCGCAACTCACGGTTTTCACTCCGGATATTTTTCCTCCAACAGAAAGAACTCGGATGACATATACCGGTTTACCACCCTTCGGCCCCAATTCTTTCATTGCGACACCCTTAAGGTAAACAACTATTGCTATCGTTTCTGGGACGAAAGCTACCAAGAAATCGACACCCTGCCGGTACGGTATGAATGGTGGTTCAGTGATGGTACCCGAAAAAACGGACTTGAAGTGGATCACTGCTTTCCGGAGGCAGGAAGATATACCGTGAAGCTCAATATTGTGGATAACAGAACCGGCAACCTCTTCTTTACCCAACAGCATTATGAATTCGAGATCAGGGATGCAGTACAACCCTTTATCCGGTCAAAAAATGCATTTATCAAAGACAAAGAAATCCATTTTGACGGTTTAAAATCCTATCTGCCAAAATTGCAAATCGATGGCTACTTTTGGGATTTTGGAGATGATATGCAGGCTAAAGAACCCGAAGTAAAACATGCATATGAGGACACAGGCAATTATACAGTCATTTTGGGTGTTACCGGGACCAATGACAGCACAGGATACCGGGAAAACCATTGTGTATGGAAAGAAGTAACCATATTCGAAGATTATCAGGCACTGGCGCTCCATCAAAATGCCCTTGACAAAGAACCTGATAAAATCATGGATCCTGAGGATGACCCCAATGATGAATTGCACTCCCGGTTCAATGCCTATGAAAGAAACCCGGAAAAAGAGGTTTTCCGGGTAGAAGTAATGTCTTCACCGGAGCGGATACCCCTCAAAGATTCCATATTTAATCCCTTACGTGACACTTACAGGATAAGTGAATATTATCTCTACCAGGACAGTCTCTACAGCTATACCGTAGGAGATGAAAAATCCTTGCATGCTGCCTATCCGATATACAATGACCTGGTCGACCGGGGTTTTGAGCAGGCCGAAGTAAAAAACTACATCATTGCCGAACTGCCTCAAGAAGTGGTCAACCAAATCAATGAAGCATTTAATGATATAGACAATGCGTATTTCGGATTCAATGAAACGGAGGTTGCTGAAAGCTCTTATCCCATACTCGACCGGATAGTGAAAATCATGCGAGACAACCCGGATATCAAAATTGAAATTGCCGCCCACACAGATAACACCGGATCATTCGAATACAACATGAACTTATCCAAAGCCAGAGCGCAATCCATTGTGAAATATTTGGAGTCTGAAGGAATACCCCAAAACAGGCTCAGTGCGGTGGGGTATGGTGAATCCCGTCCCATTGCCACAAACCAAACGGAATTTGGAAGAAGGAAAAACAGAAGGGTCGAATTTATTTTGATAGATCAATAGAAATGGCAAATAAATGTTTATGCATATTGTGCTGTTTTATAGGATTAATTGCTGGCTTTAAGGGACAGATTATGGCTCAGAACAATCCGCCCGTGGCTGTTAATGATCTTTACAGAACCTGCATCAATACTTCCCTTACCGGTAATCTTCCGGAGAACGATTACGACCCGGATGGTAATCAGATTGAAGCTTTACCTGTGACAGAAGAACCTACCAATCAAGGTGGTACAATAACCATCCATACCAACGGCGATTTCAACTATATCCCTCCTATGGATTTTTCAGGCCAGGACCGGTATGCATATCAAATACAAGATGCAGGAGAACCTGCCTTAGAAAGCCAGGCTATGCTATACATAAGGATCTCCGATACGGCCCAGCTATCCACTACCCTCAACCATAACAGTTGTGGAGGTGATTATGATGGCTCCATTGATCTTGAAGTAAGCGATTCCCTGCCCGGAAACCAGGCCCTATGGTTTAACGGCACAAACGACGATGTATTTGTTCCCTATGATGCATCGTTGGATATTACCGAAGCCATTACCCTGGAAGCATGGATTAAAATCACCGGTGAAACCGAAAATAAATGGCAGGTTATCGGTAAAGACGACCATTATCGCCTAAGATACAATAATAGCAAATTGATATTTTATACCGGGGGAACCAGCCTCATCGACACCATAAATTTTGCCGACAGTTTATGGTACCACCTGGCTGCTTCCTATGACAGAGATACCATGCGGTTATTGATCAACGGATCCGAAGTAGCAAAAAAACATCATACTGCCGGCATTTCCGTTGACGGAGGCCAGGAGATCCGCATTGGCAAAAATAATTTTAATGGATGGTATCTTGAGGGATTTATAGATGAAGTAAGGATCTGGAGTGTAAGTCGTACGAAAGAGCAAATCCGGCATAACATGCAAAAAGAACTCACTGGCAATGAGGATGGCCTGCAAGCTTACTGGCGATTTAATGAGGGAGAAGGAGGCATAGCTTACGATGCATCAGCCAATAACAATGACGGGATATTAGCTCTTCCGGATTGGGTGAATATTTATAGTTATAGCTGGTCCGGACCTGGTGAATATCAATCAACACAGGAAGCCATTGGTAACCTGGGGGCCGGCGTATACACCTGTACCGTTGCAGGAGGCATGGGTTGCAACAGCCGGATAACCGACACCATTACTGAACCTCCGCCGTTGTACCTGGAAGAGGTAGACAGCGCTCACCGCGATATATCCTATTTCGGCGCCGCCGACGGTCAATTCGAAGTTGACCCTTCGGGAGGTTCGGGTAGTTATGAATTCAGCATCGATACCGGATCAACATGGAGCTCCGACTCGGTATTCACTGAACTGGCTTCCGGAGAATACCCTGTCTATCTGCGTGATGCAGATAACCATACCTGTATCTATACCTGGATGGGAACCATCACCATCCACGACCCACAACCCCTTAACCTTACAGAAATTAAAGAGGAACATCATGATGCCGTATGTGCCGGAGATGAGAACGGTAGCTTTCAGGTACGGGCTACCGGAGGATCTGGCTATTATGAATACAGCATTGACACCGGAGAGCATTGGCTGAATGAAAATTATTTTTCCCAACTGGGCAAAGGCAGCTATAAAGTATGGGTCAGGGATGTATTGACTCCGGATTCCATCTATACGGATATGCCCCCTGTAACGATAGCGGAAAAAGATACCATTCCTCCTGTGATAACCTGTCCGGACACCATTACGGCTTATGCCGGCAAAGATTCTGCCCATAAAAACATACAAATTAACCTTCCCCAAACCAACGACAACTGCACTATAAGCGCTATCATAAATGATCATACCGATACTATAGATGCCAGCGGGTTATATCCCCTGGATACTACCCGGGTAACCTATGTGGCTCGGGATCATGCAGGCAACAGCAGCCAATGTAGCTTCCTTGTGATTGTTCATCCTTATAATCATAGACCCCGGGCTATAACAGACTTTTTCATAACTGATGAAGATATAGCATTGAAGGGGAATATGCTCCGGAATGATATAGATCATGAAGGAAATACGCTGGCTGTAAGCAAAAATCCTTTGGTACATCCTTTTAACGGTTCTGTAAAGATTGAACCGGACGGATCTTTCACCTACACACCCCATCCGGATTTTTTTGGTAAAGACAGTTTTCAGTATCTGGTGTTTGAGAAAAAAGCACCTTTAAAGAAGGATACCGGGAAGGTAAATATCAAAATACGTTCTGTCAATGATACCCCGGTAGCATCAGATGATGTGGATTCCACAATCTATGAAGAATCGGTGAGCACCAGCGTTCTCTTGAATGACCATGATGTGGATCATAATCTTGCCCCCCATACCCTGGCGGTTACAGATTTTCCCCAAAAAGGGGAGATCTCTATAAATTACCAGGAAAACACCATATCTTACCGTCCTGCTAAAAACTTTGTTGGAAAGGATGCGTATATTTATGAAGTTTGCGACAGTATGGGGGCCTGTAGTGAAGCCCGGGTAACCATATATACAATCCGGAGAAATGAAAAAAGGGTGATCATCCCCCAGGGATTTTCACCCAATGGCGACGGATTCAACGATTATTTGATCATTGAAGGTATTGAGAAATATCCTAATAATACATTAATTATATTTAATGCCTGGGGAAGGAAAGTGTATGAAAAAAAACATTACAGGAATGAATGGGACGGAAGCATAAAAGACCCGACAACATTAAGCAACAAGATTACAGACGGGACATATTATTATCTGCTGTTGCTTGGAGACAATAAACCCATTCGGGGATATATATATGTTAATAAAGAATAGACAAGTGGTATAGTGATCAATGCAATAATTAGAAATACATTGGGTATGATCTGTTTGCTATCCATACATATCAATGGAACCTATGGTCAGAAGTCGATGGATTATACCCATTATATGTTCAATAATCTTTTAGAAAATCCGGCATATGCCGGCAGACCGGAAATCTCCAATGTAGTTTTTTTAACACGTCATCAATGGATTGGTATGGACGGAGCACCCACATCTTATGTTTTCAGTTTGCATACACCATTAAAAAACAAAAATGCAGGAGCAGGCATTGATTTAATGCACAATGCCATGGGGCCTCTTCAGGTTACCGGATTATTTATAGATTATGCTTATACTTTAAATCTCTCCAAAACCATAAAGTTATCTATGGGATTACAAGGTGGAGGCAACCTCTATGAGATCAATCTGCAACGACTGAAGTTGAAAGACCCAGGCGACCCGATGTTTCAGCAAGATATTGAAGATCTTTTTCTCCCGAATGTTGGGGCGGGATTGCACATAGATTATAAAAACTGTTTTTTTGATTTTTCTGTTCCGATGCTGCTAAAAAACAAGCTTGTACCCAAAGATCCGGAATATAAGGAAGGATTCTCCAGAGAAAACAGAAGGTATGTATTTTCAGGGGGGGCGCGCATCCCGGTTTCAGAGGATGTTGAGTTCATGCCTTCCCTGCTTTCCAGATGGATAAAAGGCGCCCCCCCAAATATCGATATAACTGCATCTGCCATGATAAAAGGGGCCCTGGGTGTTGGAATAACATACAAAATGGGAAGTTTTATTTCAGGAATGCTCAATTATATGTTTCCCAATGGATTAAGAGTAGGATATGCCTACGATACATCCACTGGAGTTTTTGGAGAACACCTACCCGGAACCCATGAGCTATTGGTAGGATATGACTTTGAATTTACCCAACAAAAAACCCTGTCGCCAAGGAGGTTTTAAGGGATAAAGCACAATTAGCTATGAAGCACTTTATACGATTATTCTTTCTTTTTGTGAGCATGCTGGCCGGATTACCTCCAAATAAACCTGTGATGGCCCAACAGGCACCTGCCACAGATGAGAATATTCCCTATCTGGTCACATTTGGGGCCAATGCAAGCAAATCATGGGGAGATGACGATTTCTGCCAGATATTCTTTGCCAAAGTACCCGAAACTTTTAAAGACCCGATATATATAAAGATATATGATCCGGACACCGGAGGCGAACTGGATGAAAAAAAAGGAACGTATAATACCAGCGTAAGGTATTCCATTTATGGAGGTACCGGATGCTGGAGCAATAAAGATGCCCAAAATGTCAATCCTGCAGGGGATTATAAGAGTGGTGTTTTATTAGGCTCCCGACAATTTGCAGATGAATCCCAATATGACAAAAGCTGGTACATATTTGGTCCTTTTAATCCCCAGGAAGGAGAGTATATAGAAAAATTCAAAGGATATATCTTCAAGATCATTGCTGAAGGAATAGAGGGAGACGACGGCAATCTTTACCGCTATTTTCTCAGTTCGGACATGAATGAACTGAAAGAAATTGAAGGCGGCAACATGTTTACCTATGAATACACCTTCCGTATGTGGAACAATCAAAACAATGTTTCGCAGATATATCCCTATATTGATGAAAAAACCACAGCCATACAGGTATTAAATTTTGACTGGGACAATGATGGCTTTATCCGTCTGGTTTCCGTAGCAAAGAATGGTTTACTGTGCAACACATCCGGGGAGAATGCCTGGTCGAAAGATCGCTTTCAAATTAGCGAAGCTGAACGCAATTCTTCCATGGAACTTCAATTTATCAAGAACAGATCCAAATTGATCATGAATAATAATGTTGTGATCATTGTAAAAAATCAACATGGGGAGAATCTGCCATTTTTTGTTGTGCCCATTGGAGGTATACCGGTGTATCAACCGAAAATCAGAATGAAAGTGATAGATAAATAAAATGAACAGGTGATGACAATCCGTCTATTCAAATACATCCTACTGATAATAATTCATGCACCACTTTTTAGTAGTCATGCTCAAAAATATCAATTCAATCATTTCAGTGTAAAGGAAGGATTGTCACAACCATTTATTTACACGATAACCCAGGACGAGAAGGGCTTTTTATGGGTGGGAACCGGAGAAGGGCTTTTCCGGTATGATGGTTTTCAGTTCAAACATTTTACCACGCAGGATTCCCTGGCTGGGTATTTCACCACTGAAAGCTTGAAAGATTCAGCGGGTAACCTTTGGTTTGGCCACATGAATGGAGGAATAACTCAATATGATGGAAAAACATTCATGAACACCAACCTGATCGGAAACCAAAATGCCATAACAGATATCTGTCAGGGAAGAAAAGGCAGAATTTGGATCGCCACACAAACCGAAGGAATATACCTCATAGATCAGCAGAAAAAAATCAGCCATCTTAAACTCCCCCTCGATCAGGAATACGTTTCATCGCTTTGCTGTCTGGATAATGGGTACCTGCTCATCGGCACCAATCGCAACCTCTACCTTGCCAGACACAATGAAACGATTAATACCCTGGAAAATATTGAAAGGATAACATCCATACCCGAGAGCAATATCATGCAAATCATCCGTTCTGACCTAGGCCGCAGATTTGTGGTTGTTTCGGGAGACAAGGGTATTTTCATTTTGCGGCGAAAAGATGATGGTCCTCACATTTCATTCAGTCTGACCGATAATTTACTCCAGAACGCATCAGACAATATTCAGGACGGCATCATCGATCAATCGGGCAACATTTGGCTGAATACTATGGGTTCCGGCGTATACAGAATATCCCTATCTGCTGAATCATCCGCCAAAAAATTGCATCTTCATACCCGGAATGGGTTGCCTGCCAATGATGTCAAATGTATATTTGAAGACCGGGAGGGAAATATCTGGTTTGGACTTTATGGACACGGGCTGGTTCGTTTTGTTAAAGAAAAAATCCTTTTTTATAATTTCAGTTCAAGATTCCCCAAGAATTCATTCTATGCACTTCACGGATCCAAAGATCACCTCTGGGCAGGAACAGACAATCATATTGTCAGGCTGAATCCGGAAAACGGAGAGATCATCAACACTTATGGCCCTGAATTGGGACTCCCGAATGATAAAGTAACCACCCTGTTCATCCATCCTGAGGGCACTATCTGGATAGGAACCGAGAGATCAGGCATCTATAAATTGAACACCACATTAAAAACCGTTCAGAAAGTACCCATATCTTCCAAGGAACTGGAAAATTCTATCAATCATATCACCGGGGATCAAAACAATATCTGGGTAGCCACGAAAAAAGGTATTTGCCATATTGACCTGAAAAGCAAAACCAAAACCTGGTACAATACGGATACAGGATTACCGCATAACAATGTACCCCATCTTTACCTTGACTCCAAAAAAAGAATATTTGCAGGGACCTTGAGCAATAAATTGGTTGTCCTTGACCCCAATAACGGGGAGATAAAAAAAGTACCGGTTTTTAAAACAGAAGGGCTGATGCTGATCAATTCCATAACCGAAGACAAAGCGGGTTATATCTGGGTCTGTACTTATGGTAATGGTGTTTTTAAGATTAATAATGCTGATATAAAGCACTTTAACAGGGATGACGGATTGTTATCAAATTACGGATACAGTCTTACCTTTTGCAATGGTAAAATATTCGTAGGCCATCATGGTGGTATCTCAGCCATTGACACACAAACAGGCAACATCAAATCATACGATAAAAATTACGCCATAAAAAGCGCAATGGAATTTTTCATGAATGCCACGTTTGTCGATACAAACCAAAATATATGGTTTGGTACTTCTGAAGGTATTGCCAGGCTTTCAACACAACAGCGTAATAAGGATACCATTACTCCCAAACTCAATATTACCGGTGTTTGGATAGATAACCAGAAAGCAACCCCTTCTGATCAAATAACCTTAAAACCCGGCAACTATGAACTGGAATTCCGGTATATCGGCATTCAGCTTCGCGATCCGGAATCTGTAAAGTATCGGTATATACTTAAAGGCTATAACAAAAGATGGTCAGAACCGACCAACGAACGGGTCGCAAAATTCGGAAATGTCAGACCTGGTGAATATACTTTTCAGCTCAGTGCTTCCAATGAAAATGGTATATCCACTAAAGCGCCCATGCAAATTAACATCAAAGTTAAAAAACATATATACCAATCCATATGGTTTTATGTTACACTGATCCTTCTGTTATTGCTTATGGGATATGCCATCATCATCATCCGGGAGAGAAATCTGAAACGGGAAAAAAGAAACCTGGAGAAAAAGGTAAGACAGAGGACCCAGGAACTATACAGAGCCAATGAAGAGCTGGCCTTGCGTAACGAAGATATTACGGCAAGCATTGAATATGCAAAAAGAATTCAGCTTGCCATTCTTCCCTCCCATATTCCTTTTGACAACACCATGATCTTTTTCAGGCCAAAGGATATTGTCAGCGGAGATTTTTACTGGTTCACCAGTTACCAGGGACTGCAATATATGGCCGCCGTTGATTGCACAGGTCACGGAGTACCTGGGGCTTTCATGTCGTTTGTTGGCCATACCGCCCTGAAAAAAATTGTTATCGAATACAAAATTCAAGATCCCTCAGATATTTTGATGCACTTAAACGAAGAGGTAGCCACAACCCTTAACCAATCAGAAGAGGATCTGCTCAAAGATGGTATGGATATCGGCTTGGTATGCTACAATCCTGTCAACCGATACCTGCAATATGCCGGTGGTTTTATACCCATGTGGCTGGTGCGGAATAATCAGTTACACGAATATAAAGGCAATCGCATTTCTGTCGGACAATCCATGGGGGCTAATATAAAGTATACAGGGCACCGGGTTTACATTGAAAAAGGAGATTCCATGTATTTGATGTCAGACGGTTATGCTTCACAATTTGGCGGCGAATATGGCAGAAAGTTCAAATCCACCCACCTTAAAAACCTGATTCTTTCCATCCAGGACAAAGACATTCAGGAACAGTACAAAATCCTTGAACAAACACTTGACGAATGGATGGGCGGTACAAATGACCAGGTTGATGATATCATGATCATCGGAAGAAAATTCATGTAGTGTCTGTCTATAAAGTCATTAATATTCAGGCATAAGCAGGGCTGCATAAAATTTTTAACAATTGATGCATATCTGTTTAATTTGATTATTTTTGAAAAGATAGCGGAAAGTTAATGATCAGCTCTATGCCTGTTAAAAATAGAAATACCATAAGTATTATCATAAGCAGATTGACCAGGAATCTACCAATGATTTTGATTATTTTCATGGTATGCATGAGCAGGGGCTCTGCCCAAACATCTGATACCGACAGCCTGGTATATGAAGATATGCAATATGTAAAAAAACGCATCAACCTCATGTTATACAGGCTTAATGCGTTAAACAAAGGATTATCAAAAGATCAGGACAGCATCTTTGCGCTTTCACACCAAACGATCAATAAGCTGGAAGCAGTTGGAAATCTTATGCGTGAGGAACATAAGATAACCCGTGATTCTTTAGTTCATAAAGCGGATAATTTGCAGGATGCTGTTAGTAGCAGCAACAGGAAGTTTACCCGTACCTCCATCATTCATATGATCATTCATGGTTTGTGCCTTGCAGTGCTGATCTTGCTCCTCATTTACCTCCGCGCCGAAAAACGAAAGTCGCTTCAATATCTCATATCCAAAGCAGATAACCTTTCAGGTCGGCAGGATGAAATCCTGGAAAAAGCCGGTGAGCTGGAATCTATCCGGAAGGATCTTCGCAAAACCCGGAAGCAGCAAAGTAAAATAAGAAAAAAGATAAAAAAGGGCAAATAAAGGACATCCAGGCCCGTGCCAGCAGATATGCCGGACAAACACCAGATTGACTGCGGGAGGGACAGGGTATCGTACAGGTCAGATATCTATTTTCCCATAAATGATGGTAATAATCGAAACACAGAAAAAAATGAGGTTTTCTGCCCGGGATTTTAGCGATAAATTAAAATCCGACTGGCTTTTGTAGGATCGTATCTCGTAATCCATCAATTGTTTTAACACATCATATTTTGAATGATCGAGAATTTCTGATCTCTCAGCCAATGATATGGCTTCGGTTGAAAGATCCTTCAGTTCCTGTTCTGTGATAGATTCATCTTTAAATTCAACGGCTTTATCACGGATTTCAATAAGCCGTTTGATATGCTGATGTGTTTGGCTCATAGGAACAAATATAATAAAATAATTTCAATAAATAAACTTATCCTTATCCATTTCGGCAATGAACCTGGATGGATAGGTAAATATAGCATCGTATGAATAGATCACACCGGGAAAAGTAATGAGCAACTGTTCCCTGGCCCGGCTGCAAGCCACATAAAACAACCTTCGCTCCTCCTCCATTTCTTCCAGATCTTTTGCCCTGATGGAAGGCAGAAGGCCATCCAGGGCATGGGGAATAAACACGGTATGCCATTCCAGGCCTTTGGCAGAATGAATCGTAGATATGGTCATCGGAGGCTCTTCACTTTCATCAACCAGGGGGGTAGATTCACCGGAAAGGCTTCTTGACGGGGGTTCTAAGGCAAAATCAGAAAGAAAGCGGTCAATGGATTCGTATTGCTTGGCCAGTCCGATCAGCACATCGATATCCATTAGCCGGCTCTGAAAATCTGTTTCCTGGGATTCCAGTATAGGTCTGTAATATTCCTTCAATATCTGCAGCCGCTCATTAACATACAGATGTTCCTCACCGGCCTTTTGCATAACATCCCGCAATTGCCTCAGGTGAACAAAATAGTTTTTCCCTGTGTACTGAGATAAATTCAGCTCACCTGTTTTTCTTACTTCTCGAACGATCTGCCCGGCCGTAACTTTTCCAATGCCCGGCAGCAATTTCAATATTCTGTGCCATGCCACGGAATCATGCGGATTCAATAGGATCCGCAGATAAGCAATCATATCTTTAATATGCTTGCGTTCATTAAATTTTAACCCGCCAACAACCACGTAAGGTATCGACCTTTTATTGAGCTCTGTCTGGATATATCTATTGTGCCAGTCTGCACGGTTTAATACAGCAATCTCATTCAGGGGAACATTTTGCTCCCGGAGTTCCATCACTTTTGACACAATAAATACTGCTTCCTCTTCCACATCATAAAACCGTCTTACAACAGGTAAGTCATGAGATTCAATATCAGAAAAAAGTTTTTTCTTATATCCGATCAGGGCATGATCCACAATATTATTGGTAAAGTCCAGGATCTTGCGATTGCTGCGGTAGTTCTTCTCAATTTTAACCACCTTGCAATCCGGAAATTTCCGGGGAAACCGCAAAATATTCTCATAGTTGGCTCCCCGGAAAGCATATATGCTCTGTGCATCATCTCCGACAACCATAAGATTCCGGTGCTTCATCGCCAGCATATCAATAATCTCTTTTTGAACCACATTGGTATCCTGAAATTCATCCACCATGATGTAACGAAAATCCTCCTGAAGCTTTTTGCGGAAACGGGGATTGTCGCGCAGGGAATTTCTCAAAAATTCCATCAGGTCATCAAAATCAAGAATATTGCTTGCCGTTTTATAGCGACAATAGCCATTGAAAATCAATTCAATATCCTTGATATAATCAATAAGTCCTGTATAATACCTTTCTATAAACTCCCGGATGGTCATATTTCTGTTCCTGGAACCGGAGATGATTTTCTGCAGGCGTTTTTTCTTGGGAAATTTTTTATCATTCCGGTTATATTTCAATTCCGCTCTTACCAGGTCGATGGTATCTTCACTATCGGCGGTATCAATAATGGTGAAATTATTGGAAAAATTAAGCAAAGCGCTATACTTGCGCAATACAAATACGGCAAATGAATGGAAAGTACCGCCCATCACTTTTCCGGATCTGTTATCCTTAAGCAGCTTACCCACCCTGATAATCATTTCATGGGCAGCTTTTCTTGTAAAGGTCAGGAGGAGGATACTACCCGGATCAACATTGTTTTCGAGCAGGTAGCTTACCCGGTAAACGATGACCCGTGTTTTACCACTACCAGCGCCGGCAATAACCAGCAAGGGCCCCTCCGTAGTAGTAACAGCAGTAAGTTGAGCCTCATTGAGCTGACGGCTGTAATCTATCCGGAAATTACCTTTGGCTACCTCCTGACTGGCAAATTCAAGCTTATGCTTTTTTTGTTCTATGGAGTCGGCAATCTGACGCAGCTCATCAATTTTCTCCCTTGATTCATCGGAAATCTCTATTAATGGATAGTCATCAGGACTCAGATAATGGATCTCGGGCAAACCGGACCTGCTCTCACCAGGAGTAGCCTCTGCATCTCTCAGATCACCAAGAAAATCTTCCAATAGCTTTTCCCGGTCGAAACTGTTCAGATCCCCTTCATCTTTCTCTTCATTATCGTCATTATTTGGATCTTTATTCCCTTTATTGGGTTTCGGAGAGGAAGGAAAAGACAACCCCTCTTCCTCATCAAATACAGCCTTTCTGAAAGATTTGTGCCATATAGGAAATATGATCAACAAAAAACGTGCTATCAGGTTCATTGGTGTAACGCTTCATTATAGGTTTGCAGATCTATTAAATACGATATCAAAGTTTAAATATTGTGCTTTCCCGGAACCCGCACGTTACTCATGCTCTTGTTGTGAAGTTTGCTGCATACGGATTTCACATTTCAATATCATTAATGGGTATTAACCATACTGTTTCCTGACATCACAACACATCTTATATCATAAACGCCGGTAAAGCATATACATTTTGGAAAGCAGGAAAAAATTCGGGATTCAATACCTGCCATAAGAAACGCCATATTGCTTTGCAGCAGACATCAAAATGAACCTGATAACCCAAATACCAATCTTGCTTTGAACCGGACAGGCAATATGATGCGTTTCATTCATCAAGCTTTCTCACCTTTTGATTTTCAGTGTGGGCATCAATCATCCATTCGGATCTAACGCTCTTGCCGGTTTCCAGGGATTTGTATTCAATGCTCTTCTCTCCCTGCACGATGGTACATTTGCCCAGGTCATAGCGGAGCGACATAACGTTATCCCCTATTTTAAGCGGCTTACCATCATAGTCATAAAACTGTGCCTTCTTCTTTTTGCGAAAAATGTTCATCGTAAAGATGATTTTTTGGTTAACCTAAGGCTTATCCCTTATTTTTAGCAACAGGCTTTTTCAGCACCCACCTTATATACAAAAATACGAAATATCCTCAACAATTTCAATATGGATATGGTAAACAGTAAATTCCGACTCCCTTTCCAGGTCGCTTAAGCATGATGTATCCGGGCTTAAGATAAAAAGAGACAGCCGACTCTTTTATGGTGCTTTCAGCAAAGCTATGGGTTGTTATGATTAATGATAAAAATTCGGAATATAAAAAGGCTGACCACAAGTGATCAGCCTCTTTGCCATATATTGAAAGAACCCACTAGAATATGTCTAAACACGGGTAATTCAAGCAATTTTTCTTGTCCGAGAGACGGTATTTAATGGCTCTAAGAAGACCATCATATTTCAATCAGACCAGTCTTTCCACCAGGTCAATAGCCCTTGTGGAATAACCCCATTCGTTATCGTACCATGAAATAACTTTAACCATCTTACCCTGCATTACCATAGTGCTTTTGGCGTCAAAAATGGAGGAATGGGTATCACCGACGATATCCACCGATACGATCTCATCTTCGGTATAAGCCAGAACACCTTTCATTTCGCCTTCAGCATATTTTTTCATTGCGGCATTCACATCTTCGGCGGTCACTTCCTTCTTGAGGGTAGCGACAAAGTCGACCAGTGAACCGGTTGGTGTGGGGATCCGGATGGCTTTTCCATCGAGCTTGCCATTGAGTTCGGGGATAACTTTTCCTACTGCTGTTGCCGCGCCGGTAGTGGTAGGTATCTGTGACAAGGCAGCAGCACGGGCCCTGCGCAGATCTTTATGCGGTGCATCCTGCAAATTCTGATCAGCAGTATAAGCATGTATGGTAGTCATCAATCCGTGTTCTATGCCAAATTCATCATTCAGCACCTTGACAATCGGTGCCAGACAGTTGGTGGTACAGGAAGCATTAGAGACGCACTGATCTTCATCTTTCAGGTCACTATCGTTAACACCCAGTACAACCATCCGGTCAATCTGATCCTTAGCAGGAACAGTCAGCAGAACTTTCTTCGCTCCATTTTTCAGATGATCACCGTATCCTCCCTTTGAGGATTCTTTCTCACGAAATACACCGGTCGATTCAATAACCACATCCGGAGTCTGATCCCATGGTATCTGGGCAGGATTTTTTTCTGCGCTAACTTTGACCTTCTTGCCGTTAATTACAAGATTATCACCGTCGATTTCAACAGTTCCGTTGAATTTACCGTAGTTGGAATCATACTTCAACAGATGGGCCAATGTTTTTGTATCTGTAATGTCATTGATCCCTACAATATCAATAGCATCTCTTTCGGCAGCTATTCTGAATACACTTCTGCCAATTCTTCCAAAGCCGTTGATGGCAAGTTTAATTTGAGCCATATTTACCAAATTTTTAAAGGTTTATACATAAATTTACAAGCTTTACAAAAGCTTCCCAAATATAAATATTAATTAGCAAAACGGCAAACCTGGATCATGCAATTTACAATCATATATTTATAAAAATCTAACGCTTAGTTTCTTGTTTAAAATAAAATTAAAACAATTTTAACCTATTCAATGGACAGACTTTATTATTTTTGAAAAAATAAAATCCGCTTCAGTCATGAAAAAATTCACACCGTCCCACACCATTATAATGTTGGCATTGATTGCCATATCGATCTCCTGCAAAAAAGAGTCTTTCCAATCAGGAGCTAATAAGGCCGATTCTGCTTTCACATTTGTTTACCTGACGGATATACATCTGTATCCTGATAAGGGAGCACCCGAAGCATTTCAGCAAGTCATTGATACCGTAAATAAGATGGATCCCGATTTTGTGTTGACCGGGGGGGATCTGATCATGGATGCTTTGGGTCAGAGTTACGAAGATGCGGACAGCCTCTATAAAAGCTACAACAAATATGCTTCAAAATTTAAGATGCCGGTATACAATACCATAGGCAATCACGAGGTATTCGGATTGTATGAAGCCAGCGGAGTGGATACTACCCATAATCTATATAATGAAAAGATGTATGAAGCGCGCATCGGTAAGAAATACTATGCTTTTGACCACAAAGGCTGGCGTTTTATGGTACTTGACGCCATCGGGCAGACTCCCGGCCGGAAATATATCGGTTACATCGATAGCATTCAGGTGGATTGGATCAAGCAGGAGCTTCAGCAACTGAATAAAAGCACACCCCTGGTCATAAGTGTGCATATTCCTTTTCTGACAGTTCTCACAGAACTACAGGAAGGAGCATTGGTTCCCAATGGTAAAGGGATGGTCATCAACAATGCGAAAGAAGTACTTGAACTGTTCCGGGATCATAATCTAAAACTTGTACTCCAGGGTCATCTGCACTATTTGGAAGATATATATGTTCGCGGCACACATTTCATCACTGCCGGGGCAGTGTCGGGAAACTGGTGGAATGGTCCGCGGATGGGCGTGGAAGAAGGATTTCTGAAAGTTGAGGTTCAGGGTGAAGATTTTGACTGGGAATACATTGATTATGGCTGGGATGCCATGCAATGAACCATGGCTTTAAATCAACCTGAATGGGGGGAATGCGAGAATGATTCAATGTTTGAATATTTGACAGGAGTTTGATTGTTTGAGGCTTTGACAGGAGTTGGAATGTGTTGCCTCGAGGTTTCAACATGAATACTTAGGGTTTGCTGAAAAAGTCATTAGTGCATCAGCTACGAGGCGGCAAAGCGAAG
>CAYYLT010000026.1:0-19757 GCA_964472385.1 uncultured Bacteroidales bacterium | reverse complement strand
GGCAGCATCTTCTCCAATCGCCGGATGGTAAGGGAGATCCTGCTGATCCTGGTCATCTCACTACTGTTGCTCTATTTCATCCTGTCATCGCAGTTTGAGTCGCTCACCCTGCCATTTATCGTGCTGCTGGAGGTGCCCATCGACATCGCCGGAGCGTTCCTGCTGCTGCACCTGCTTGGATACAGCCTCAACATCATGTCGCTTATCGGGATCATCGTGATGGCCGGGATCATCATCAACGATTCGATACTCAAGATCGACACGATCAACAAGCTGCGGAAAGATGGCATGGGGCTGACTGAATCGCTCTATGAAGGAGGCAGACGCAGACTGAAGCCCATTCTGATGACCAGCCTCACTACCATCATGGCCATGATCCCCTTCCTGTTCATATCCGGACTGGGATCGGATCTGCAAAAGCCCCTGGCCATCGCTGTGATCGGAGGAATGGCAGTGGGCACTGTTGTTAGTTTGTATTTTATACCGTTGTTGTATTTATTATTGAAAAGAAAACACGCTCAATAAATTGTTTGACAAAGACTTTAACACAAAATACGTTTGAAAATGTTGATAAAGAGTTAGACAACCAATAACAACTGAATGACTATTGAGTGACAACAGAGTGACTATTGAGTGACAACAGAATGACTATTGAGTGACAACAGAATGACTATTGATCCAAGTGAATCAAAAAAATAACAAGATATGAAAGCCATCTACCTCTTGCTGCTAACGCTGACAGTATCCTCCTGCTTCTTTAAGCACCGTGAAGTCAGGGAAGAACTGAAGCTCGCCGGTGAAAACCGCAGTGAACTGGAAAAAGTATTGGATTACTACAGGGAGGATCCTGCAGACAGTCTGAAGTATAAGGCTGCTGTATATCTTATAAAAAGGATGAAAGACCCGGAGATGCGGTATCCCTATCATCCCAGGCTTCGGAAATTTGAAGCATACATCTCCAGTCGCAGGGATAGTTTTCGCCGGTACTATCATTTGCCCAGAACCTTTTTGATCCGACAGCATGGCATGCGCTATAAGTTTGATGAGATATGGAAAGAAGCTGCCGCCATTTATGGTCATCCCAACAGCTATCCATTTAAAACACGCTGGGATATCAAAACGATCTCAGCCGAACTGCTTAGGGAAAACATAGACTATGCATTCAAAGCCTGGAATCTGCCCTGGTCACGGCAATACAGCTTTGATACCTTCTGCCGGTATATCCTCCCCTATCGCTATGGGAATGAAGCCCTCGGATCCTGGCGTCCCCTTTACTGGGACCAGCTTCATTTTGTGCTGGATTCGATGAAAAACAAGCAGGATCCTATACAGGCTTACAAACTGATTAAGCATTACCTGAATGACTCTATCAAGTGGGGTGCCAAAAGCATAAACCAATGCAGGATCGAGGAATGGAATCCTGCCACCATACTACGATGGGGCATGATAAAAACCGGATGCCCCAACCAGGTTGGCCTGGGTTGCGCTGCCATGCGTGCTATGGGTATTGCTACCACTATCGTCCATATCCCGGTGTGGGGCATCCGCTCCAGGGGGCATGAACTCAATGCAGTACTCTCTCCCACAGATAATGAGTGGATCGATTTTCATTCCATAGGAGATAAAAACATCAATATCAACCCCAAATCTTTCTTAGACCAATATTTACCCCGTGGACAAAAGCGCAACCACCTGCGGGCATACGAAAATATGAAAGATGTGACCCACTGGTACAACCAAACAGTAGATATCCCGGTGCAGATAAAAGGTCATACTGACAAATCTTATGCATACCTGTGTACCTTTAACAACCAACAATGGATTCCGGCCATGTGGGGTAAAATCAACCAATCCAGGGCTTTATTTAAAAATATGGGGTATGGCATCATGTATCTGCCAATGGTCAGGGATCAGGGCAGCTTTGTCCCTGCCGGCAAACCCATTCAGGTTGATACCTGCGGCAATATCACACGTATTGAACCCAATACCGGCAAAACCATATCCTTTGAATTTACACGCAAATACCCTTTGGACTCTTCGGCAAGCAAAGCCCGCTGCACGGATATGGTAGGAGGAAGATTTCAAATAGCCGATGATTCCCTGTTTACCCATCCAATAACCCTTCATACTATTGCGGAATGCCAGTCATATATCCCCCAAAAAATATCCGTAAAACCGGTTAAAGGCCGGTATGTCAGATACCATTTTCCCCTTCTGGAAAGATACATGTTCAACGGGCCGGGTTGGATCGCCTTTTACAATCAGACTGACCAAGGATATAGCAGATGCAGCGGAAATTATATAACACCCCATGCCATCACGCAAAGCAGTTTGGATAAGATCTTTGATGAGAGCCTGCTGACTTTTGTCCGGCTGTTTCCCAATAAAAAACGGCTGGCCCTCGATGTGAAAATGGACGATTTCATTCCTTACAGAACTGCCAGGGATTCTTTCTGGGTAGGAATGGACCTGGGTCAAACGGTAAACATTGGGATGATCGGCTATTGCCCGCGCAATGACAAAAACCAGATATATCCCGGTATGCATTATGAGCTAAAATACTGGGATGATCAATGGATCTCGCTGGGCATCATAGAAGCCGATTCCCATAACGTGACCTTTGACAACATACCTGAGGGTGCCCTTCTTCTGCTTGAATGTCTGGATGAAGGCAAAGAAAAGCGAATCTTTACCATCAATGAAATGGGAAGTCAGATCTGGTGGTAAATCACCCGGGCACAGATATTACAACTGAATGACCACTGAGTGACCATTGAGTGACAACTGAATGACTACTAAATAACAACCGAATGACCATTAATGACAACCATAACACTTTCTCCTACTTCTCCACCATCGTCGTGTTTGTTCTGCTGGGTATTATTGGTATGGCATTGATACCGCGTCTCAATGTGAGCCTGGTACCTTCGCGGTCACTGCCTTCCATTACCGTCCGTTATAACTGGTATGGCGCTTCGGCACGGATCATCGAGAGCCGCGTTACCACTCCCCTGGAGGCGTTCTTCAGTTCTATGAAGGATATACGCAGGATCAACTCCCGGACGACCAAGTCGAGCGGACGCATCAACATATCTTTTAACGAGGATGTCGATATGGATGCAGTCCGTTTTCAAGTCTCCTCGTATATCCGCCAGGCCTACGCCAAATTTCCCGGGCCGGTATCCTATCCCTTGCTCTCGGTGAACACACCCAACGACGAAGGCGCCACCCTGCTCTCCTATTCAATCTATGGTTCAGCCTCTGCCTGGCATATCCAGGAGTACGCGGAAAATAACATCAAGCCGTCCATAGCTAATATCAAAGGGGTAAACAGGGTAAGCGTCTACGGTGCCACCCCTTTCGAATGGTTTGTCACCTATAACCCCAGGCTATTGGCTACTCTTGACATCAGCACTTCGGATATCCGCCAGGCCATCCGTGAGTATTTTGCCACGGAAAATCTGGGTTATGCCTTTATGGGAGAAAAAAAGGGGGAGACACAGGAAAGCGGTCAAAACCTTCGCATACGGCTTGTCACTCAAAAAAAAACAAAGACGGTATGGGACGCCATTGCCGTCAAAAGAACCGGCAACCGCATTGTCTACCTTACCGACATTGCCAATGTACGCTACAAAGAGCGCAAACCCAACAATTATTACCGCATCAACGGACTGAATACCATCAATTTTGTGGTTTCCCCGGAACAAAATGTCAACAGCCTGGAGCTGGCCAAAAAGGTTAAGGCAGCTATGGCCCGGGCGGAAGCAAACCTGCCTCCCTCCTACTCCATACGGAAAATGCATGATTCTACTGAATTCATCAAAGAGGAGCTCAGAAAAGTTGGTATCCGCACCGTCATTGCTCTGATGGTTCTGCTGACATTCGTCTTGCTCATCAGCCGGCGGCTGAAATACCTGATCCTGATCACCATCAGTCTGGTGGTAAACCTGGCTATTGCCGTTATCTTTTATTACGTCAGCGGACTGGAGCTGCACATCTATTCCCTGGCAGGGATGACCATTTCGCTGGGGATCATTATCGACAACAGCATCATTATGGCCGATCACATGCGGCATCAGCACAACAAAAAGGCTTTTCTCTCCATCCTGGCTGCCACCCTCACCACCATCGGCGCCCTCAGCCTGGTTTTTTTCCTGGGACGGGAGCAGCAGCTTCGGCTGATAGACTTTAGCATGATCGTGATCATCAACCTGGGAGTCTCGTTGTTCGTTGCCTTATTTCTGATCCCTTCCCTGCTGGATAAGATCAACCTGCAACCCATCCGCACCCGCCGTTTCTTTCGCAGAAAACGCCGCATCGTGAACCTTACCGGCTGGTACGGCCGGTGGATACGCTTCCAGGTACGCTACAAGTGGATATTCATTGTTGTACTTATTCTGGCTTTCGGCACTCCGCTATATACCCTTCCGGAAAAAATTGAAAAAGATACCTTCTGGGCCCGCTTTTACAATAAAACGCTGGGTAGCTCGTGGTACCAGAATAACCTGCAGGGTCCGGCCGGCAAATATCTGGGAGGTACGCTCCGCCTCTTCACTGAGTTTGTCTATGAATCCTCTTTCTACAGTCAGCCCGAACGAACGAAGCTATATGTTCGCGGCGACATGCCGGAGGGCGCTACCATCCAGCAACTTAATGCGGCTGTGATGAAGATGGAAAATTACCTGAGCCGCTTCAGTGAAGTGGATCTTTATATCACAAGGATTACCGGTCCCCAGAATGCAAGCATTCAGATCTTCTTTAATCCCGGGCATGAGATGGGATTCTTTCCTTTTGAGCTGAAAGGCCGTCTGATAGCCAGGGCGAACAACCTCGGAGGAATGGACTGGCGCATCTATGGAGTGGGCAGGGGATTCAGCAATGCCGTCTATACCGGTCGCCGGGATTCCCGTATCAACCTATATGGATACAATTACGACCGGTTATACGACTATGCTAAAATACTCAAAGCAGAGGTAAGCCGGCACGAAAGAGTCAAAAATCCGGAGATAACCAGTGGCTCCCGATGGTCAGCTGCTGCACGCCATAAGATCGTGGTGGACCTTGACCCCGAATACCTGACAAAAAGGGATTTTACACCCTGGCTGGTATACCGTACACTAAAAAGGGAAACCTATCAGCCGGGATCTATTGGAAGGTACTTTTTCCGGGGTCAACAACAACAGGTGAACCTGGAAGCTTCTTCCAGCGGATTCGACCAGTGGAGCCTGAGCAACATGCCCCTAAAGCAAGGTGAGAGGATGATCAAGCTGGAAAAAGCCGGACAGGTGAAACGTAAAAAAACCGGCACCGACATCCACAAGAACAACCAGGAATACAGGCTGGCAGTAGCTTTTGATTTTATAGGACCTTATCCCCTCAAAAAAAAGGTCATGGAACAATTTGAAGAAGAAGCCAATGAGGGTTTGCCTTTGGGCTACAGGGCACAGATACACCGCTACTCCTATTCCCGGGGGGATCAAGGAAACCAAATCTTTATGATCGGGCTGATCATGCTGATCATCTTCTTCATCTGCTCGATCCTCTTTGAATCCCTGAGCCAGCCCTTTGTCATCCTCTCGCTGGTGCCCGCTGCCTTTATCGGAGTATTCCTGACCTTTTTCCTGTTCAACATCAACTTCGATCAGGGCGGGTTTGCCTCCTTCATTCTCCTGGCAGGAATAACAGTCAATGCCGGATTGTATATCATCAATGAATACAACAACATACCGCGTCATGCCGGCAGTCCATTGGAAAGATACCTGAAAGCGTTCAACCACAAGATCATACCGATACTGTTGACCATCTCCTCCACGATACTGGGGTTGGTTCCGTTTCTTCTCGGCGGTCAGAACGAGGCTTTCTGGTTTGCCTTTGCAGCGGGGAGCATTGGCGGACTGGTATTCTCACTGGTTGGATTGCTTGTGTTCCTGCCGGTGTTCTTCATTAAAAGAAGAATTTGACAGGAGTTTGATAGGAATTTGAAGCGATGGAATGGAATATCATTTGTGAACTCGGTGGTCATTCCCTAGTCACTCGGCAGTTTAACAGGGATTATGGAATAATTTGCATCAAAACCATCGGATAAACCTTAATATCTTTCACAAAAACAACAAATTAACAACAGAATGACCATCGATTAACAACATAATAACCATCGAATGACAACAGAATGACAACAGAGTGACCATCGAATGACAACAGAATGACCATCAACAAAAATAACCCTATGCGATTCAACACAATAGCTCTTCAAATTCTGCTGGTCCTAGCCAGCATAGGATTCACCGGAAGCGCGGCCATTCATGCGCAAAATACACAGAAAACACTAACATTGCCGGAGGTCATTGACCTGGCCCGGGATCAGTCATTGGACGCCCTGGTGGCCAGGCATCAGTTTCTTGCCGACTACTGGGAGTTTCGCTCTTTTAAGGCCAAGTACCTGCCTAAGGTAACGTTGCGATCCGAATTTCCGCAGTTCAGCAGGGCCATCAAAAAGTATCAGAAAGCCGACGGATCCTACACTTATATCGAGGATAACGTGAATACCACATCCTTGAACCTGGATATGCGACAAAATATAGGTTATACGGGCGGCCAGCTTTTTGTCAGCTCTGATCTGCAAAGGATTGATGAATTCGGAAATATCAGAGATCATAACTACATGTCAACCCCCATCAGTATCGGTTACCGTCAGCCTATGCTGTTTTACAACGAATACAAGTGGGAGAAGAAAATCGAACCCCTTAAAATTCAGGAGGCCAAACAGAAATATCTTGAAGCCCTGGAGGAAGCTACTATACAGGGTGTACATCATTTTTTCAACCTACTGTTGGCCCGGAAAATCCTGGAGATCGCCCGCACCAACTATGCCAATGCGGATACCTTATTCAGCATAGCGCAAGAACGCTTTAAGATCGGAACCATTGCGGAAAACGAGCTGATGAACATGAAGCTCAGCCTGCTAAATGCCGAAACCAGCATGAATGAGGCAAAGATTGACCTGCGGGCTGCCAAAATCAGACTTCGTTCCTATCTGGGTTTTAACGAATCGGTAGCCATTGATCTGTCCGTGCCTTCTGATTTGCCAGAGATAAGCATTAATGTAGCCAAAGCCACAGCATTAGCAAAAGAAAACAACCCGGAGATCATCAATTTCGAGAGGCAAATGCTACAAGCCCGTCAGCATGTGGCCCAAACCAAGGCAGAGAAAAGACCGAATGCCAATCTCTTTGCCAGCTTCGGATTAACCCAGAAAGCAGAAGAATTTGCCAATGCCTACCAGTCTCCTCAAAACCAGCAAAGCCTGAGGGTGGGACTGGAAATACCTCTGGTAGACTGGGGTCTGGGTAAAGGACGGTACCGGATGGCCCGGTCAAGGCAGGAGGTTATCAAAGCAGACATCGAACGCTCTAAAAAGGAGTTCGAACAAAATGTAGCCCTGGATGTGATGCGCTTCAACCTGCAGGATGATCAGGTTCGGGTCAAGGAACAAGCCAGCATCACCGCCCAGCAACGCTACAAGATAACACGAAAACGCTTCCTGGTAGGAAAAGTTAGCGTTCTGGAGCTTAACGATGCATCTTCACAGCAGGACCAGGCCAAAAGGAATTATATCCAGTCGCTGAGAAATTACTGGCAGGATTATTACGAGATCAGGCGGATGACCCTCTACGACTTTCTAAATCAAACCAAACTGACAGAATCATTCGATGCATTGCATGAGTAAAATGGCGCCGCAAATTTGTATTGCGCAGTTGATGATGTGCTAAAGGCTAAAAAAAATATTCACTTGAAAAATGCAAGGTTTTTTAGGTATATTTGCTAAATACCTTGCATTTTGGAAACAAAATATATGTTTATCCTATTGATTTTAACGAATTTTTATGATTTTTAGCAAACCCTGTCTAATGGGGATGGAACAAGTTGTGCTGGCATGAGGAGGTCATAAATACAATCAGAGGCATATGGGAAGTCTTAACCTCCGGATTTTTTCACTTTATAACCCTTATCCTTTAACAGGGTTACAATTTCATCCCTCAAATCGCCCTGAATAAGCAGTTCTCCATTTTTTGCCGATCCTCCTACCCCCATTTTATTTTTGATCTCTTTGCCCAGGTCTTTCAGATCCTCTTCGCTGCCCACAAAACCTGTTATCAGCGTAACCTCCTTACCTTTTCGATGGCGTTTATCCAGGCTGACACGCAAATCCTGCTGTTGAGGCGGTAATGTAGCGGAATCCTCATCTTCCGAACTTAGATATTGATAATCCGGATTGGTGGAATAAACCAAACCGGACCGGTTCTTCTTGTTATGCTTTTTCCTGCTCATAGATCACCTCCCCGTATTAACTTTACAAATTCTTATACAAAAATAGAAAAAACACAGAAAAGATAAAAGATCAGCTTCTATTCATTCAGCTTCCAGTTGCTCCACTCTCCGGTTACCGAATAACTGATGTTGGTCTGCGGGATTTGCTCCTTATCATTCAGCAATACCGACTGCAGTGCCACATGATCCTTAAGATAATCCGACAAAGCATTGTAGGTGATATTCCCCCCGGTTTCCTTTAACTTTTTCAGCAGATAATAGGTGTACAATCCGTGCGCTTCATCCTTCAGGGGCAGGGATGACTGAGAACCGCTGCTGGAAGTAAACGCAACCAGGTTGCCGGAAAGCTCATTTGCCCTGGGTTTTATCTTAACACCACGCGCAGCAAGCAATCCCTGATTCCTGGCACCGCCGGAAAAACAGGCATCAATAAATACCGTGATCTTTTGGGAAGGATATTGCGTTAGTTTGGCATACACATTCTGAAGCTTGATACCGTCTTTGGCATTTTTACCGCTCACATCCACAGGCATCAAATAAGGTTCTCTGGTCACCTCGTCGGGTAATCCATGGCCGGCATAATAAACAAATACATCCGCCCTGCCTTTGGTATTTTTTATGATCAGGTTAAGCTTGGAAATAGCCTGATTCATCTTACCGGATGTTGCATCCAGCAAAAAAATGATATTCCGCTCCGGAATGCCCAGCAGGTTTTCTGCATAAGCCTTAAATGCGCTGGCATCGTTCCGGGCATAATCCACATTCACTTCCGCATTCAGATCTATCTGATGGGAAGCGTAATCTTCATTGCCTATGATCAGTGCAAACCGGTAAGGATGCGTTTGGGCGTTCACCGGAATATCCTTATCCACATCCGATTTCTTTTCAAAGACATATCTATCTTTCTCATCCTTAACATACACCATTTCTCTTTTCACCACAGTATCCCTCACCACGACCTTCTTCTCCTGTACCAATACATCCGCTCTGGGTAAGGTTACATCAACATCTTTCTCATAGACCTTCAGGGAACCGACAGCCAAATCAATCAGTCCGGGTACAATATAGAAAGCAAAATCCGGATAAGCCAGCCAATGGGTGCGTGGTGTACTTTTATAAACATAATCGTGGTATCCGTTCTTCCTTAAAACATAAACCTGCTGATTGCGTTTATTCACATTGGTGGACCTGACTTTTCTGTCGATCTTGATCTTACAGGGTGTTTTTTTTCCTGTATTCTCGCCATTAACATAAACCCTTGCACCCGGGGGCTCCGAGTTTATCCTTACATTCTGTTTTGAACCCAGAAACAATGTGGCACACGAATAGGATAACAACATAACCATCGTGGCCATCATCCATAGGATAATTCTTCTCTTCATGCTTGATATATTTTAGATCACCTTGTTGATATTACGATAATGCCAGTGCACCAGCGTATGCCGGCTATTTTATGTATTTAAAAGATCAACGCTTCATTTACGCTTTAAAAATAAAAAAAAAAATCATTCCGCGCCAGTGTCCTGAAAAAAGGTGACGTATATTCTTGTGTAACCGTTAGCTTATAGTGATTTATTTTTTTGTGAATAATCGGGATTATAATGCTAAAAATCATTTTACCGGTAAAACAATTCTACTTCATGGGTTGTTAGACATGGGTTTTTACGATCAATCGAGACCCTATGTATCAATACCTGAAATCCCCGCTAATGCTTTTCAGCTTTTCTATTGTGGCAGGGTTTATACACTGGCTTTTGCTTTCGCCTTATAGCCCGTTGGTATCTTATGAATATGATGCAATACCACTTTTCACTGCCTCATCATTCATATCCGTCGAAAAAGCATTTTCCGGGGGGCCATTGATCTACTTCTTTTATCATCTGTTTGGCCGGCTGTTCCATTCACCGGAAACGGCGTTAAATGCAGCAAATTCAGTCCTTATGGCAACGCTAACCTATACATTGCTAATATGTGCTGTCAGGTTGGGTATACATTCCTATTCCCTAATTATTCAGGGCATATGGATTATCATAAGTCCAACGATTCACCATACCCTGGTACATTACCCCCATCTGGCGCTCGGGGTGGTTTTTTACCTGCTCTTGTTCCTCAGTCTGATGCGAAAGCACTATTTCCTGATTCTTGTATATTTAATCCACTTGTTTTTTACCCATCCGGTTTTAGGGTTTATATCGCTTATCATGAGCGGCATTATGCTGATCAACCGCAGAAATATATACTATCTCAGCCCTATGCTCATCACAATCGCTGCTATATTTATTGTCTCCCCTTATTTCACGGGCATCGAAAACTTCCGTACAATTTTTACTTTCACGTGGCATATAACCGGTTCCTTATTTACCGGGTATTTAACTCATTAACGGATAACATAACATGAAAAGCATGGATAACCTCATAACAAAGGTTAAATTTATTATCCATCCCACGCAGCGTTTTCCATTTAATATACGTATTCATAAAAAACGTAAATTGGTAATTTATTATCATATTTTGATCGGTTGTAATATCAATACTGAATAAAAATGAAACGATTAATGGCTTTCACGTGCATGCTAATTATAGCAGCAATCCAGGTATCCTGCGAAGAGGATGAAAATATCCGGAACGCAGGCAAGGAACCCAAAGAGATCGACATAACAGCCTTAACAAAACAACTGGTGGATTCTGACAACCAGTTTGGTTTTGAGCTGTTTCAAAAGATCGCAGAAAATCAGGATACCCTTCAAAACACCCTGATATCCCCGGTAAGCGTATCCCTGGCTTTGGCCATGACCTATAACGGCGCAGCCGGTGCAACACAGGAAGGTATGGAAGCGACCCTTCACCTGGAAGGTCTTTCTCCGGAGGAGATCAATCAATCCTATCAATCTCTTATAAATGGCTTGTCAAATGCTGATCCTAAGGTTACCCTGGAAATCGCCAACTCCATCTGGTATCGTCAGGGATTTCAGGTTGAGCAGGATTTTAAGGATGTGAACAAAAATTATTACAACGCGGAAGTCAATGAACTGGATTTTAAGAACCCGGAAGCGGTGAAAACCATCAACGAATGGGTAGCTGATAAAACCCATAATAAGATCGAAAAGATTATAGAAGAGATCGATCCCCTGACCATGATGTATTTGATCAATGCGTTGTATTTCAACGGTCAATGGAAATATCAGTTCGATGAAAACAAGACCAGCCAGGAAACCTTCATCTTACAAGATGGAAGTAGCATCCGGACAGACATGATGGTAACGGAGACGGATCTGGATTATTTCAGCAATGAGCTATTCCAGGCTGTTAAAATACCTTATGGCAGAGGCAACTATAGCATGATCTGTTTTCTGCCCTCGGGCAACCATCAGGTCAAGGATATTGTTGCGGCCATGACCACAGAAAACTACAATGCCTGGCTCAGCGAATTTCAAGAGGTGGGTATGCAGCTTTACCTTCCCAAATTCAAGTTTGAATACAAAAAAGCATTGAAAAATCAACTGAAAGCTTTGGGCATGGCAATGGCTTTTCATCCGACGCAGGCAGACTTCAGCCGGATCAATCCGGATATAGATGATCTGTATATATCCGAAGTGCTTCACAAAACATTTATCGAGGTAGATGAAAAAGGTACAGAAGCTGCAGCTGTAACAGCAGTGGTTGTAAATACCACCAGTGCCGGCGGAGGAAGCGGTCCCATGATCGTCCGGTTTGATAAACCTTTTGTCTTTGCTATACAAGAGAAATCCACCAATACGGTGGCTTTTGCAGGCGCCTTGATGCATCCCGGAGATGAAGGAGAATAAAGGGGCCGATCTTACTGGAAGTAATATTTTTAGCCTGGATTATTTCTAACCTTCACTTGGTATGACTATGTATGCAGGCTTGATGAAATCATTATACAAAATTTGTCCTTATGGAAAGCATCCACATCATCGTTGGCATCATGATAATGATGTCAATAGGATTAAAAGACCGTTACCGGCTGGTTGCCCTGAACAAAACCTTTGAAGTAAAAAGAAAAAGGATTTATATTGTAGATCCCAAGTTTTGCTTTAGCATTGAAGAAAACATGGAAAACAAAGCATACAATACTGTGAAGCCGGCACAAAAAGAACAATGTGCGGTCTGTTTAATGTTAGGGCCGCCAGCAACAATCCGGTCAGGAATTGCTCAAAAAATATGCCTTAACAACACTAAACACCAAACAGTGATCTATGGCCAATATCAAATTGACATAATGGAAGTGGATTGCTATTCATGCATCAAAAATGAAATAACAAAAGCAGATATGAGCATCAAAATAAAAATTTTTGAACATAATAGGTAACATAGTAATATTCTTTTGTTTATAATTATTTTTTCATCTGTTTAAAATTTTTGTCGTTAAAAAAATGCCAAAAATTTTGGCACATTCAGGAACTCCCGATGAACTTTTTTAATCATTTGCCTGTGAGTAATTTATGATTAATAAAGTTCATGGTCGTTTCATTTTTTATGAATAATCCAGGCTAAAATAGGAAACCATCGAAAGCAGGATCCTGGAAGGCTGCCGGCAAGGAAAACGTAGGCATCAGAGGATGCTTTACGAAAAATATTATGCCTATGGAATAGGGGTATGCTATCGTTATGCCTATTCCCAAGAAGAAGCTGTCGAAATTTTGAACGACAGTTTTCTGAATGTATTCAAAAATATCGACCTGTTTAATCCGGAAAAAGCCTTTCTGCCATGGTTTAAAAAGATCATTGTGAGAAAAGCGATAGACTATTACAGAAAAAATAAGAAACATCATAATGCACAATACCTGGAGGATGACTCGGTAGTTATCCATGAAACAGCTACACTTGAAAAGCTGCACATGGAAGATTTGATGAATTTGTTGAATGAGCTTCCGAAGCAGTACCGGGTGATATTCAACCTATATGAGATTGAAGGGTATTCACACGATGAGATAAGTGAAGAACTGGGTATTTCTGTAAGCACATCGCGATCGGATCTTTCGAGAGCAAAGCAATTGTTGAGGATAAAATACAGGGATTATTATCAGGAGGGTTATGAGCAGATCATTTGATAAAAAACTCATAAGGCGCATCCGGGAGGTGTTCGATAACCACAGCGAACCTGTAAGCCCTTATGCCTGGAAGGATATGGAACGAAGACTGGATTTTCAACATACCCGGAAGGTGATCTCTATGTACAGCATAATCAGGATAGCAGCAGTACTGCTTATATTTTTCCTGGTGCTGTGGCCTTTCAATCACAGATTACCGGAGCATTCCAGGGATCGTGAATCTGCAAAGCATCAAAACACGCAAAAGACAGCTTCTTCAAGAGATACCCAAGAACATGTTGAAGACCGGACGAGTAAGGGAGAACCCGGCAAAACAGCTCAAATGAGCCCGGGCTTCAACCAACATGAAATAAGCCCTCCGGAAAGCCTCGGTCAACAACAAACCCGTCTGCAAGCTATACAAGGAAGAGCAAGGATTTCGCAAAAGCAAGGTACTGTTGCGGACAAACGAAAGAAAGCAATGGAAAAACTGGGTACGATCCACAGCAAAATTCCAGTAAGGCTCAAACCAGTTAACTTATCCTTTGCGGGCTTCCCATCCCGCCGCACAAAATCACAATGGACAGCCACAGGTGTTCCGGATTCTGCAAAAAATATCCGGCAGCGGTTTAATCTTGGTGTTTCTTTTTCAACCCTTTACAATTATGCCTCGCAGACGATAGACAGCGATTTGAATTATTCGGGAGGGATCGTTTCTGAATTTAAGATATTGCCCCGCCTGAGTATGCATACCGGTTTGATCATTTCACGGCAATATTTTACCACACAAGATGGCAGGCATCTTTTGCCTGCCCTGGCGGCCAATAAGCAGGAGTCAAATTATACCCTGACCTACCTGAAATCAAATTCCAACCGTGTAGAGCTGGTTGGCCTGGATGTGCCATTGAATATAGAATATCAAATTAAAAATATCTCCCTGACTGCCGGAATATCTTCTTTCACCTATATTCAGGAAAAGTACCACGCCAGATACTCGGCCGAATACATTTATAGCGGCAGGGAAAATACAATCCGTTATGAGGTAAATGCAATCGAGTATGACGCTGGGGTTAATAATCCGGTCATTACACGGAATGAATCCATTAAAACATCATATGATCCGCTCAATCAGATGGATCTGGCCAATATACTCAACCTGGCGGTAGGCTATCATTTCACCTTTGATCATTCCCGCCTTGTCATACAACCTTATATGAAACATCCCCTGGGCAATCTCACCAGCCGGGATATACGTTTCGGTTCCCGGGGTATTCAACTCAAATACCAGTTCTAACTTCTATTGAAAACAGGTATTGTTGAAAAAAAAATTATCATCAACGGGATGAATGCATGTATGAATTGTATATGCAAGCAATTCATTAGCCTGTATTGCAAGCAGGTTAGAAAACTATCTTAGTCGTATGCCTTGTTCAGGATTAAGAAACAATTAAGGTTTCGATAAAACCCATTTGCAGGTTCTTCCTAATTTATTATATTTACAGCGTTATCGGAAAATTCAATTGAGCGACTCAGAAAAAGCATACATGAAGGGAAAGCTTGTCAGGAAATCTTTCACAACCTTATTCATTTTAGGTATTATTGTCGGCTTCTTTATTTTCACTGGCGGTCACAAACTGGTCAAACTCACTTCAACAGATTCATTTTGCGCTTCCTGTCACGTGCATCCCCATTCCACCCAATCCTGGAAAAAGTCAAATCATTACGACAACAAAAGCGGTGTTGTTGTGCATTGTGTTGAGTGCCACCTTCCCCCTCCCGGCGATCTGCACTATTTAACACAAAAGGCCATTACAGGAGCACGGGATGTTTATGGAAAACTCTTCAAGGACATTGAAAAGATCAACTGGGAGAAAAAATCCCAGTTTGCCTATGCCAAAAACCATGTTTACAAATCTTCCTGTTTGAAATGCCATGAAAATCTTTTTCCGGTGGGATTATCGGAAGAAGGAAAGGAAGGGCACCTGCATTATACACAGCATGAGCAGACCGTTCGTTGTATCAATTGTCATCTGCATACGGGACATTATGATGAAGATGCGGTACATGCGAAATATATAGATTTCGGATTGGAACAAGAGGAAGAAATTGAAATATACAATGAAGCTGCAGATATAGATAGTTTTACCGATTACACAGAATACATTCCGGGTACTGCGATAAGTTTTGAGATGAAAGCCATTCCCGGAGGAACCTATACCATGGGTAGTTCTCAGGATGAGCCCTTCCGGGATCCGGATGAAGGGCCCCAGGTAAAGGTTGAACTGGATCGCTTTTTTATGGCAAGGATTGAAACAACCTGGGAAGCTTACCTTGCCTTTTTCTCAGAAACCATGTCGGAAGGACGGTACGATAATTATGGCAGAATACCCCCATCCGGGATGGTAGATGGTATTACCGGTCCTACCCCACCTTACGGCAATCCCGATCAGGGATGGGGCCGGGGAAAACGCCCGGCGATCACTATGACGCACTATGCAGCCCAGGTATACTGCCACTGGTTAAGCCAAAAAACAGGAAAAAACTATCGCCTCCCTACGGAAGCGGAATGGGAATATGCTTGCAGGGCAGGTACACAGGGTCCTTACTTTTTCGAAGGCAGCCCCAAAAAATATGCTGATAAAGGAATCCTGTCCGCTATCTTTGGGGCGGATACTTCAACCATCAACACCTATGTTACTTACCAGCTTAATAGTCAGGCCCAATCACAACCTCCCGGAAAAGTAAAGCCCAATCCTTTTGGGCTAAAGCACATGCCGGGCAATGTAGCTGAATTCTGCAGCGACTATTACAATCCCGGGATATATCAAGAATATGAAGATAAGGCAATCAATCCAACCGGACCGGAAACAGGGGAAGAATTTGTCATACGGGGAGGTTCATTCAAATCAGGAGCGCCGGGTGTGCGATGTGCTGAGAGAGCCCATACAAAAACAGAGCAATGGCTTGAAACGGATCCGCAGATGCCCAAAAGCATTTGGTGGTATTCTGATGCCAATCATGTTGGCTTCAGGGTAGTGTGTGAATTTCCCGGCAGCGGTAAGCCGGGCTTGAAATGAACAGATAGCAAGCTCCTAAACGAATATGCGGTAACACAATAAATTCATCAAATTATGGAATCAGAACATAAACAATCAAGAAGAGCTTTTTTAACCAAAAGCGCACTGGGCGTTGCCGGTATCATGGCCACGGCAAACTTTTTATCCTCATGCGGGAAACGCCAGGTTGAACTTAATTTACCACCATTATTGAAAAAGGCGCCTGACGGGGAACCTTTAAAAGCAGGGCTCGTTGGATGTGGTGGCAGGGGCACCGGTGCAGCCATCAATTTCCTCAATGCAGGACCCAACCTTACATTAGCTGCCATGGCCGATGTTTTTAACGATAGAATGGCAGAAAGCCGGAAAAAAATTCATAAACAAACCGGTCAGAAAGTGCCCGACGAACAATGCTTTATAGGTTTCGATGCCTACAGGAAAGTTATTGAATCGGGGGTAGATGTTGTTATTCTGGCCACGCCACCTTATTTCAGGCCCCTGCATTTTGCCGCTTGTGTAGATGCCCACAAGCACGTATTCATGGAAAAACCGCTTGCTGTTGACCCCGTGGGAATCAGGTCCATCATCACCGCTGGGAAAAGAGCCGATTCGCTTGGATTGACTGTGGTAACCGGCACGCAACGACACCATCAAAAACCTTATATTGAAGCCTATAAACGCGTCATGCAGGGAGAAATAGGCGACATTGTTGCGGCTAACTGCTACTGGAACTCGGGACAGCTATGGTATAAAGAAAGAAAGCCTGGTTGGAGCGACATGGAATTTATGATCCGCGACTGGGTTAACTGGTCATGGCTTTCCGGCGATCACATCATTGAGCAACACGTGCACAACATTGATGTCATCAACTGGTTTATGGGTGGAAAATTCCCTGTTAAAGCCGTTGGCGTAGGTTCCAGACAGCGACGGGTTACCGGTGATCAGTTCGACAATTTCAGCGTCGATTTCACCTACGAAGGGGATATTCATATGCACAGCATGTGCAGGCAAATTGACGGATGTGCCAATAATGTTTCGGAGTTTGTCAGGGGTACAAAGGGTTATTCCGATTGCAGAAGCCATATCTCCAATGCCAAAGGTGAAAAGATCTGGTTCTGGGAAAAACCTGAAGAAGGAGATAAAGAAAACAGCGTCAACAGCCCTTACCTGCAGGAGCACATTCACCTGGTCACAGCTATTCGCAGGAACGAACCGTTCAATGAAGCCGAGTTTACTGCCAAATCAACGCTAACAGCAATCATGGGTAGAATAGCAGCTTATACCGGTAAAGAGGTTACATGGGAACAGATGATGAAATCAAACCTGCAGTTGGGTCCGGAAGGAGGACCTGAATCCGTTACCGCTCTTGGCTCAAGCAAAATGATCAACAGCAAAGTGCCGGTTCCCGGGGCTGAAAAGGCATGAGCCTGGCGGAATAACAGGATAATTATATCTAATGTTTCCCAAAAGCCGGGCTTTTGGGAAACATTATTTGTGCTTTTCAGCAAACCCTAACCTGCATTAGGCATAAAAAATGGATAAAAATAAAATACTTTGAACATAATAAGCAAAACGCTAATAATCAATAAGATATAAGCATTTATCCGTTTTTTATGAATAATACAATCTCTTTAAAAGCCGGGCTTTTTCTCATTACTCCTATACCCAATGTCGGTATAAATAATTCATTTTGAATGATTTAAATTTGTTGTGTATAAGGGAGGCTAAGAAGATGAAAGGCTAAAAATCATCTACTTTAGCATAAGCATCGATCAACGCCAATTCTCCTTTTTTCCCTTCCTGTGAATTTCCGTGCTCCATTCCCAGTATTCCCTTGAAGCCCTTGTCGTAGATGTGTTTGAAAACATTCTTGAAATTGATCTCCCCGGTGGTGGGTTCTTTTCTCCCCGGATTATCACCCTGCTGAAAATAGCCGATTTCATCCCATGCCATGTCAATATTGGGTATCAAGTTTCCTTCCTGTATCTGTTGGTGGTAGATATCAGACAGGATTTTGCAGGAGGGACTGTCCACAGCTCTGCAAATCTGATATGCCTGCCCCATCTTCTGCAGGAACAGCCCTGGATGGTTGCGAAAATTCAACACTTCCAATACCATAACCAAACCATGGGGTTCGAGAATTTCTGCGGCTCTTCGCAACGCTTCAACGACATGGGCAGTCTGGTAACCCATATTTTTCCTCAGGTCTTTGTGGCCAGGAACAACTGTCATCCAGGTAGCATTGACGCGTTTGGCCACCTCAACCGATCCCCGGATATCTTTCAAGAATTCATCCCGGCTCTTGCGATCTCCGCTGGTTAAGTTGGGCTCCCCCCAGCTTATACGGTGCGCTACAAAAACTCCCATTTTCATATTTCTGCGGGCCATCTCAGCGGCAATCTTCTCCTGCATATCCTTGCTCCTTCCTTTCATTCCATTATCTTCCATAGCGGTAAAACCTACGTCAGCCATAAACCTGACCTGATCAATCAGATCATCCCCGGCATGCTGCTTAAACATTCCAAAATGCGGGGCATAATGAAGGTTAAAGGAATGTTTCTTGATCTTTCCCTGTTGCTTTGATGCATTGGCATAACCCGAACCACCACTGAGCGCAAATAATGAAGCTGCTGCGCTTCCTGTCTTGATAAATTTTCTTCTGTTCATAATATTGATTTTGGTTTGAAATGTAAACAATGTGAAACTTCAGAGAATAACCTCCCGGTCGCTTATTTTTGTCCAAAATATACGTAAAAACTGGAAAACAGACAAACAGGATATGTAAAAGATTATCAATGAACGAAATAACAGAACAATATTGCTTCCGGATGAATGATCAGAAAGGACCGGAACCCATTTGTCAGAATACAAATGAATAATTATATTTACCTTCAAAATCTTTAAGTTCATTTGCTGCAATCTACACGATTGTAAAGGCAGCTAAAACTATAGATTGATGAAATGCAGGCCGCACTGTGGTGCTTGTTGTATAGCACCTTCCATAAGTTCCCCCATACCAGGTATGCCAGATGGAAAACCCGCAGGAGTACCCTGCATCCACCTGAATAATGATTTTTCATGTAAACTGTTCAACGATCCTTCCCGGCCGCAGGTATGCAACAATTTTATGCCGGAGAACCTTATTTGTGGCGACAACCGCTATGAAGCCCTGCAAAATCTCCAATCCCTTGAAAATGACCCCTACTCAATGGATCCCTAAATAGGGTTTGCTGAAAAACACAAAAATATTAAAAATCAACAGGATATACATTTATATTGTTTCTGAAATGCAAGGATTTTAGCCTGTATTATTCATGCGTCA
>CAYYLT010000025.1:0-19940 GCA_964472385.1 uncultured Bacteroidales bacterium | reverse complement strand
GTGCCAAAATTTTTGGCATTTTTTTAACGACAAAAATTTTAAACAGATGAAAATAAACAATTATGCTATTCCAAAAAAGAATTTTTTCCTTTATGCACCGTGCAAGTTATGAAAAAAAATCAACATTTTGCTGGGCTGCATAGTCAAACCTCAAATATATGCGCAGGCTTCTATAGCGGATCCACATCAAAGTGCACCTGTAATGACTTAAATTTCTGGTTATTTTGAACTTTCCATGTTAACCCGCGGATCATTTCCTTTGACTTGCTAAGCGATTTTTCCTTCTCAATTTTAATAATCAGATGTTTCAGAAAATAATTCTGTACCCTACCGATAAGGGGATTCTGGGGTCCTAACACCCGGTAACCAAAAATAAATTTCAACTCATTTTTTAATAACCGGGAGCTTTCTTCAAGCACAGCATGGTCCTTATGTTTCAACAATATTTTTATCAAGCGATAGAATGGGGGGTACATAAATTCTTTTCTTTCCCGGAGCTGGTTTTGATACATCCCATAGAAATCATTTTCCAGCACATTTTTTATAACAGCGTGACCAGGCTGGCTGGTTTGAATGATCACTCTGCCTTGTTGCTTTTTTCTTCCGGCACGACCACTTACCTGCGCCATAAGCTGATAACTACGTTCAAAGGCCCTGAAATCAGGAAAGTTCAGCATATTATCGGCATTCAGTATACCCACTATACTGACATTGTCGAAATCAAGACCTTTGGAAACCATTTGCGTACCCACCAGTATATCGATCTCATGATTCTCAAAATCGTTGATGAGCGTCTCATAAGCATTTCTGGAACGTGTAGAATCCAAATCCATACGTTTAATTCGGGCATCAGGCAGAAACATTGGAATTTCATCTTCAACTTTCTCTGTGCCAAAGCCCCGTGTAGCAATTTGCTGACTACCACAAGCCGGACAGGTTTGGGGAACTTTGATAAAATATCCGCAATAATGACAGATCAGATGTTTCTGCTGCCTGTGGTAAGTAAGGCTCACATCGCAATATTTGCATCCGGGTATCCATCCACATTGTTCACACTCCATATAAGGTGAGAATCCTCTTCTATTTTGGAAAAGAATGATCTGTTCACCCTTACTTAGCGCTTTACGCATGTTTTCTATAAGCAAGGGCGTGAAATGAGAGCGCATCGTTTTGTTTTTCTTGGCCTTCAGGATGTCAGCAATGGCAATATCAGGCATCCGGATATCCAGATAACGGGACATCAGCTCAACCAATGCATATTTGCCATGCGTTGCATTATAATAACTTTCAACAGCAGGTGTGGCAGTACCCAACAGGGTTTTTGCTCCATGCATACGGGCCAGTATAACAGCGACATCCCTGGCATGATAACGGGGCGCCGGATCAAACTGTTTATAGGTATTTTCATGTTCCTCGTCCACTATGATCAGGCCTAACCGCTCAAAAGGCAAGAAGATGGAAGAGCGAACCCCCAGTATAACCTGAAGCTTATCCGTTTCCTTTTGTTGAAGCAATTGCTGATAAACCTCCACCCGCTCACTGTCGGAAAATCGCGAATGGTATATCCCTACCTGATTTCCAAATACGGCTTTTAACCGATGGATGATCTGTGATGTAAGTGCAATTTCCGGTAACAGATAAAGTACCTGTTTGCCTTGTTTAAGTTGCTCCCTGATCAGATGGATGTATATCTCTGTCTTTCCGCTGGAGGTTATCCCGTGCAATAGAACAACTTCTTTTTCCTCAAATGCGCCTTTGATCTCATCAAGGGCTTTCTGCTGGGCGGTCGTCAGATCTTTAATTCCTGTATTTGCCTGAGGTTGCCTTCCAATACGGCTTACCTCCCTTTCTTCCTGAATAAGAATAGATTTCTCCAACAACTTTTTCAATGAAGAAGCACCTCCTGCAATATCTTTCAACAGCTTTTGCCTGGGAATATAATTATCCCCGTCATCAGCATTATTTTGCATGCATTTGATCAGATACATCAGGATCTCAATTTGTTTCGGGGCATGCTTAAGCTGCTCAAAAACCACATTCAACTGTTCTTGATCTTGGATATTGAGGTTTAGCCTGATAAAAGATTTTTTTTTCGGTTTATAAGTGTCTTTCAACTTTTCTTCTACGCTTATGGCTGACTTTTTCATTAGAGCGTTAATGACAGGTAGCACATTCTTTCTACCGGTTTTTTCAGCTAATTCTTTCATACCCAGTACATACTCTGATTTTAGCAAATCTATGACCAATGATTCGTGTTCATTTAATGGGGTGTTGTGCTCATCAAATGAAGGCTTAAAAACGACCTTGGTCTCACTCTCGAGTTTAAGACCCGAAGGCAGGGAGGCTTTATATACCTCCCCCGGCGTACACATATAGTACTGGGCGATCCAATCCCAAAGCTTTAATTGAAATTCATTGATTACCGGGCGATCATCCAGAATATACTGAATGGGTTTGGTCGTATAGCCTTGGGGTTCTTGGTCATGAATGCGGAATATAATTGCCGAATAGTACCTACGTTTACCGAACTGGACAATCACGCGCATACCGGGCTTTACATGACTTGCACCCTCAGCATTAACATGATAGGTAAAAGCACCCGGAAGCGCCAGAGGAAGAATAACATCGACAAATATCCTGTTTTTAGCCATGGTCAGTCATACAATGTTTTTAGCCTGTATTATTCATGCGTAAAGTTTTGGGTAGATGCAAGGCGTCGAAAGCCGACGACATAGTCGCCTACTTCGAGGTTTTCGCAACGTAGCAGATGCCCAAAAATTGGCGCACTCGGAAAAAATGTTTAAAAATTAAAATTTTTGAGCATCATAAGTAAAGTATTAATATTCTTTTGTTTATAACTGTTTTTCCATTTTTTATGAATAATACAGGTTAGCCTATCGCTGCTACCCTATCATTATTTTTATCATGCTTGTTTCATTTTCATGTTTCATCGCCTGAAAGATTAAGACCCGTATTTTCTGCAATAATTTTTATGGCCATTTCAAGTTGCTCCGCTCTTGACAGTTGACTATTATCGATTACCTGGGAATCCGGGGCTTTTTGCAGGGGGCTCTCCTGCCGGGTCAGATCCATGTGATCTCTCTCCCTTATGTTATCCTTAATTTCATTCATCTCTATGGTATATCCTTTTTGTTTGAGCTCTTCATAACGTCTGCGCGCTCTAACTTCTTCCGATGCCGTTAAAAAAAATTTTACATCGGCTTCCGGAAATACCACGGTTCCTATATCCCTTCCATCCATTACCACCCCCCCTTCCCGGGCAAAAGCACGTTGTTTCTGCACCAACAGATCCCTTACAAATTTAAGCTGGCTTATCCTGCTAACCAATCTACTAACCTCCATCGTTCTGATAGCATTTTCCTCATCTTTTCCATTGAGAAGGATGCTTTGCATTCCGGTTTTCTGATGAATTTGAAAATCAATATACAAAAAGGGAAGCTCCTGCTTCAATTGACTTTCATTCAGGGAGTGAATTTCCGAATTATAAATATTTTGACGCAGGACATAAAGGGCTACGGCCCGGTACATTGCTCCGCTATCAATGTATTTGATATTAAGCCATTGGGCAACATCCATGGCAAGAGTGCTTTTCCCGGTAGATGAGTATCCATCAATGGCCACAATCAAATGGCTTACCTGCTCGGTGTATGGGTTTGACTTAATATTCATTGAAATTGATCCTTACGGAAAAATGGTTGGTACCTCCTGCCAGATGATAGGTACCCCTGCCATAATTCATATAAAGCTTAAATAGTTTTATACCAAATCCCCAGGAGAACCCTACGGCAGAAAGCCTGGATTCAACCTTCATCTCCTGCCGTCTGCGATAATGATATCCGGCCCTGAGATAAAAATGTTGCACCGGGGTCAGTTCCACACCTAAAATCATATGTCGCATGACCTTGTCAAATAAGCTGCTTTTTTGTGCATTGCCCTGGTAATATCTGTAAATGATCCGGGAATCCTCCGGTGATAATGTGTATGTCAAATCAGGTTTATCAATATGTTCAGCGACTATCGAAAAACGGAACGGCGCGTGTTCCAGCTTGAATGTAGCCCCTAGCTGTATTTCAAACGGAAGATGCTCATAGTGATTGGTGGTATAAGGAATAATCTGCGTACCTATATTTTTCAGTACAAGGGCGGCTGAGAAAAGGCCGCTGGTATCGGAATACAGTAATCCCACATCGGCGGCAATACCCATGGAAGTATATTCATAGAGTTGAGAATAAACAGGTTTGAAATTAACGCCAATACCAAATGAAGAATCAAGTGATCTGCTGACTGTTAAGTTCACTGCATATTCTGCAGCCTGAAAGCTACCTGTTCTGATACCATCTTTATCAGCTTTTTGAAATGATCCGTAATTCAGATAATGCAATCCTGTCGCAACATTCATCTCACCAATCGTTCCAGGAGCATAGGCCATATAGCCGTAGTCAATGCCTCCAAAATATTTCACGTAATTCACAAGAAGATGATTGTGCATATTGGCATTAAGTAAAGCCGGATTATTATAGGTCAAATTAAGATCATCATCATCAATGGCTATTGACTTGGTTCCCAATGCCATAACACGCGCAGAAGTAGTAAGATTTAGAAAACCATAGGTAGTATTTCCACCGAGCTGTGCTATACTTCCCGACGAAAATAAAGCCAGAATTAGGGAAAAAATGATGGAACGATTCATGGAGAAATTTCTGTTTCAATCAACGCAAAATTGGAAAGCTCCTGAGTAACGGATAAATCATATTCAGGATAATCATAAAGTGGCATCCTTTCCTCGGTTTCACCCATCGAATACCCCCAAATACTTTGATATTCAGTTATATCCTCACCCATCTCATCAAGTTGTTTCATATAATCGGAAATGGATTTCGACTCAACGATCATAGTATTTCCCATTTTATCAATTACCGGGCTATGCCGCCGGGTATGGTCATGATCAAAACTGAGAATTCTCCTTCCTTCCCGCGTAACACCTACCACCCTGTATGTAAGACTTTTTCCTACACCAGGCATATTCAGGACATTGCGGTCAGTTCCAATAAAAGGGGCATCCTCTTCTTCCAGCAAATGACGGATATGACTTGTAATATCTTTGGGATGCCCGGATAACTTCTTAATCTTTTCAAAACTCCTGTTGGGAAGTACGCCTACATGTTTTTCTTCCGTTTGTTCCTGTAAAGAACGGGCATTGGTGGCAAAATTATGCTGGTTTTCCATAAACCCTTTTACGGAAAAAGTATAATATGGAAGCACGCCGATTTCGCTTAGCACCTTACGCAGTTTAGCAGTATGGCCTCTTCTGGATGCCGCAGCAGTAAAAACTTGCTGGTTGGTAACAACCCATCCTGCGGAAATCAATTTTTCAACTGCTTGTTTTGCCAATGGGGTTATTTCCATCGCTGTTTCAAAATGGGTTTGTATGATAAACTGCTTTATACCGACCTTTGAAGCCTTCTCCTTAAATTCGGCAAGCATATTGGCAAGCTGATCATCAATTCGTTGTGGCAAATAAATGGGAAGACGCGTACCCAGTCGAACACGCAAAATCTCGGCATATTTATTCCCATCCGCTCGATAAACATTATCAGCTTTTTTGTTGCGGGCCATGGTATAAACTGCGTCCAAGACTTTTTTCAGCGATTTATCAGTGCTCATTAAAGCATCTCCTCCCGTGATCAAAATATCTCTCAATTGCGTGTCATAACGAAAATATTCCATCAGCCGATTTAGCTTATGCGGCCATGTTTCCCGGGGCTTTAACCGGTCGAGATCAAAATTCAGGTTTCCGCTTTGAAAGTCAAACATCCTCTGACAGGAAGCACACAAACCTCCACATGCTCTCCCCATAGAATCAGGTATCAGAATGGCCACGTCGGGATAACGACGATGGATGTTATTCCCCTCGGGTAAATACCATCCGGCAATATTGGGCTTCCCATACTCAACCTGATCTTCTTTTTCCCAGGCAGTAATATGACCGAATTCATCCACCAGCTGTTTACTGTATATCATATAATCCCTGATTGCCTGGTCAGCTCCAACATAATTTCCGCTTTTTCTGGTATCCAACAGCGACAAGTAATACGGATTGACAAAAAAGGGAATACCCGCTTCCCGGGCCTGATAAAGGATATCCATTGTATCGGCATCCAATGAATAATCAAGCATTTCATTTAAAAGCTCAGGAGATCGCACAGCCATTTTCAGATGAAATAATTTTGAATTCCACCATTCCAGCATCTTGCGAAATTTTTCCTCATAGCGCAATGATGGATCCATATTCAAAAAGATCCCACGAATTTCCCCGGAATCCAACTTACGGATCAATATGTTAAGGATGCGATCGCGATTTTCTTCCCTTATTCGGACAATTTCCGGGTCAAGACCTGAAGGATGGCGTTCCATCCAGGTTTTGATGGTTTGCTTATCGGGATATTCCCGCTGACTTTTCCCGGCTATCTGGCGAAAAAGATGAATCATGTCTTCAAAAAAAGCGGGCTTAGCTCCACCTTTCCCCTGAGTTGCAGCCATCCATAATATTCGAATGGGATGATTATAATATCTTTCCCCCCTGAGATTGGGATCTTCATATTCCATCCCTTCATGATCAATATAATCCAGTAAACGTATCACGCCATATTCATGCCACTTGAGCCTGCTATATACTTCCCTGCCGGAAATTTCATTGGCATAATACCGCCATGCATCTGAACGATCACCGAGCTGATCAAGTAGCCATTTTCTTAACCTGGCATAAACTTCTAGCTCATAGGCTGAATCCAAAAGTATATGTTTCAAATCAGAATTTTCTGCAAGCAACTGTGACACTAACCGCTCTGACTTAGGATTGATCTTAACGCGCTCAAATGTATTCCGTCTTGTCATCTTCAAACATTTATCCTGTCAATATGCCTTCTCACAATATCCAAAAATAATAAAAAAATGAGCTGCATAAGCTGAACAATAAAAAACCTAATCTGCCTTTACTATTATGAATCCCTCCGAAAAAAGTTTACCTTCTTGATTTTATGGGTTAAGTCATTTGTATGCCCCTTTAATTTCTCAGATATTCTATGAGTTTTGGAAAAAATGCATCAAAATTACCAGCAATTTCATCATAATGATCTAATAAAACACCTATCGCTTCTTCGCTCTTATCTGGCAAGGATGTATGTTTTGCCATGATTTTTAAAGCATGGCAAACACCTGCTGCATCGCCGTATGATAAAAGCCTTTTTTGGGCAATCATCCTGGGCACAAAGGATTGAACAGGAGCCGGTAATATATGAAATTGTTCCCTGAGCAACTGGTGAAAGGCCTCTACAAAACTTTCCAGATCAAAATCCGAATAACAATCCCAATGCAAGGTTAAAAAATGATCATAAAAAATATCCACTACAATACCAGAATATTTGCGATAATAAGGCCTGAGTAGTGTCTTGATCTTTTTGGGCTTGCTATGATGATCCGTAAAATCATCGATCCTTCTGTGCAAAAGTATTCCCTTGATTATTGGCGGTCGATAGGCCAGATAACCTTTGCCTTTGACATAATCCCCGATAAAGTTCCCAACTTTTACCATATCTTCATTACCGGAAAGATATATATGTGCAAGTATATTCATTGCATAGCCTTTCGTCTGAATTAATAACGTACATTTTTATATGCACCTTGTTCAATTATCTGCCAACAATAATATAAATTTGTAAAAAAAACATCTTACACGAACATTTTATTATTAACTATATGGTAGTGTGGAACTTAACATAATAAAATATTCATTCCCTTTTGTGATAATAATGAATATTTAATCATGCTTATTTCATATTACGCATAATTTAAAATAACAACCATATGGAAAAAAGAAATATCATCATCTTAGGAGCGGCAGGAAGGGATTTTCACAATTTTAACACCTTTTTCCGTGGAAAATCTGCTTATAAGGTCGTAGCATTTACAGCAACCCAAATCCCAGACATAGAAGGCAGGAGTTATCCAGCCAGTCTGGCGGGAGAAGAGCTATACAGCAAAGGGATACCTATATACGGGGAAGCGGAATTGCCCGAATTGATCGAATATCTGAAAGTAGATGATTGTGTTTTTTCTTACAGTGATGTATCCTATACCCATGTTATGAGTCTGGCGAGTATCGTTCAAAACGCCGGGGCAAACTTCATGCTGATGGGTACTAAGGATACCATGATTCAAAGCAACAAACCGGTTATATCGGTTAGTGCAGTAAGAACAGGCTGTGGCAAAAGCCAAACCTCGAGAAAAGTAATCGAAACTTTGATAAGCAAAGGTTTAAAGGTAGTTGCCATTCGGCACCCCATGCCCTATGGAGATTTGGAAAAGCAAAAAGTACAACGATTTGCCAGCATGGAGGACCTGGATAAACACCAGTGTACCATCGAGGAGCGGGAGGAGTATGAACCCCACATTGAGCGGGGAAATGTTATATATGCAGGAATCGATTATGAAGCAATACTTAAGGAAGCAGAAAATGATCCGGATGGCTGTGATATCATATTATGGGATGGAGGCAACAATGATTTTCCATTTTATCAACCCGACTTGAATATCACGGTAACCGATCCGCACCGTGCAGGCCATGAATTGCGTTATTTTTCAGGTGAAGTGAACCTTAGGATGGCTGACTTGGTGGTAATCAATAAAATAGATAGTGCTCATCCCGATGATGTCCAAACCATAAGAAACAATATTGCCCGGATAAACCCCAATGCCACTGTAATTGACGCTGCCTCTCCCCTTAGAATAGATGATCCCTCCCTTATCAAAGGAAAAAGGGTACTGGCTATTGAAGATGGTCCTACCCTTACCCATGGAGGGATGAAATTCGGCGCAGCTACAGTGGCAGCCAAAAAATACGGTGCTGGTGAAATCATTGATCCAAGACCCTATACTGTTGGTAAATTAAAAGCTACATATCACCAATACCCTAATATCGGGGCATTACTCCCGGCAATGGGTTATGGCGACGAACAAATTCAGGACCTGGAAAAAACCATTAACCAAACAGATTGTGATGCTGCGATAATTGGGACGCCCATAGACCTAAACCGCATGATGCGCATTCAAAAACCCAATACAAGAGTTTACTATGAGCTGCAAGAAATCGGGAAACCCGATCTGAATGACCTGCTGGAGGACTTCATCACCAAGTTGGAGATGAAAAAATAACATCGCATATTTCAAAAATATCCATCAGTTATTTGATCCATGCTTTTTCCATGATTTTTGTCATATATTGTTGCCATATATTTTTTATCATCCTTTGAAATTCATCCCATAAAGGTTTATTTTTGAAAATCTAAAATCAGTTCAACAATGCATCCCGAAATAGGAAAAATAAAGCTCTTCCTGATTATTATCATCATTCCCTGTATAGCTTTATCCCAGCAACCATTAAAAGAAAACCAATCCAGCGATAGCGTTAAACAAAACACCAACAAGGGGGGGAAATTCCAACAATCGCAAAATAGAAGAACTGACACAGTGGTTCTTTTCGATGGCGATCAGCTATATATTAATGTCATGAAGATAACATACGACAGCTTGGTTTATACAGAAGCAGGAGAAAGTGCGCTTAAAAAAATCGACAAGGATAAAGTTCATAAGATTCGCTACAACTGGGGCAGGCTGGAGATTTTAAATGAAAAGCAGCCCAAAATCCTAACCCGCTATAACTGGAGAAAAGTAAAAATTCTTGGAAGCAAAAACGAAACCGAAGGTTTATATATGGTAGATAAAGTAGTAGCCAAAGCGGAGGGTTCCAGCAGAGGTTACGATACGCCTAAATCACTGGAAAACAGAGCAGAAGTGATCCTCAAAAAAAAGGCAGCCAACCTGAATGCCAAATATGTTTTGATTACCGGTAAAAACATAACAATTGCTTTCGGTGAAATACCCAGTGCCACCATCAAAGGCATCATATATTCTGATAAGAAACCCGACCCCAAGCATAAGTAACCTCCTGATATCAGCTTTTCATGGTACCACGAATATAATAGGCCAAAGCCGATTCGATGGTGTTTCTGCTGAGATATTTGTCAATCAAGGGATCTCCAATATCCCGCAGGAGTGTAAAATTAATCCGGTTTCCCGTATTCTTCTTATCCTGAATGAGATATTCATATACTTGATCCAGATCCTTATCTGAAAATTGGAAAGGTTCATAATGTTCCCGGATATAATTAATCACCTTATCAACCAATACCTTATTGGGGTTGTAGGATATTGAAGAGAGGTATAGTTCAACAATCAAGCCATTGGCAACAGATTCTCCATGCAAAAGTGATTGGGTACCGGAAAAAGCGATACTTTCAAAAGCATGACCTATGGTATGGCCAAAATTTAGTACTTTCCGGAATCCCTGTTCATAAGGATCCCTTTGAATGATAGCGTTTTTTATTTCTACAGATTCATATATCAAAATGTTCAGCGTTTCCCCGTCAGCCTGGCCTGGTTTAAGTGCCAGCAGTTTTTCCAAATGGGATACCGAACGGATTAAGCCATGCTTAAGCATCTCAGCCCAACCTGAATATATTTGACGTTCATCAAGGGTACGAAGAAATTTTGGGGATATCAACACATATTCCGGTTGCGCGAAAGTACCGATATGGTTTTTAAAATCATTAAAATTGATGCCGGTTTTACCCCCTACAGAAGCATCCACCATCGAGAGCAGGGTAGTGGGAATATTGATAAATCTTATCCCGCGTTTAAAGGTAGAAGCTGCAAATCCTGCGGTATCCAGTAACATTCCGCCACCCAGATTGATCACAACTGATTCCCGGTCTGCACCCTGTTGCTGCAAAAAATTCCAAATGCTGACAACCGTATCAATCCCTTTCTCTGACTCTCCCTGCTTGATGGTCCATACCTGAACCCGCTCTTTTTTTAACAATGAATCGATATAGGGCAGACAGTGCTCATGTGTATTTGGGTCGGTTAACACAAAGCATTTGCCGGCATGCATCTCTTCCAATACATTAATAAGTTGATGTTCGATCTCAGATAAAATAAAAATTTTGCTTTTAAAAGATATTATTTGCATATTTATAAATAAAAATCAAACTTAATGATTGATCTTGAAAATACAAAGATAGCATTTCAAAATAAAAATAACAGGGATTTATACCGGGCTCATTTTCTTTTTAATACCCTTGCCAGTCCCCCTGTTGTCAAGACCGGTAAATTGCTTACGGATATATCTTTGAAAACAGGCGTACCTATCAAGTGGATTGTCAAACCAACTGTTTATAAGCAATTCTGCGGGGGTGAAACCATAGAGGAATGTGAGCCTATTGTCCGGAATATGGGAAAATATGCGGTCACATCTATTCTGGACTATAGCGCAGAGGGAAAGGAAAAGCCGGAAGATATGGACGCAGCGCTCAACGAGACCCTCCGAACCATTGAAAATGCTGCCCGGAATGAATATATACCCTTTGCGGTGTTCAAACCAACAGCTTTTGCGAAAAATACTGTATTGGAAAAGGCCAGTTCAAAAGAACAATTAACCCGTGAGGAACAAAAAGAACTGGATCATTTCCGGGAACGTATAGAGAGAATATGTAAAACAGGTTATCAGAACGATGTAGCAGTGTTAATTGATGCTGAAGAAGTCTGCCATCAATACATCATTGATCAGGTAGCACGTGATATGATGAAAAGCTATAACCAGAACAAAGCCTACATATTCAATACGCTGCAGATGTATAGATGGGACAGGATTGATTTTCTGAAAAATGAACTTAAAATTGCGGAAAAAGGAGGATATCATTTTGGAGCCAAATTTGTCAGGGGGGCATATATGGAAAACGAAAGGGAAAGAGCGCGAAAACTGGGTTATCTGTCGCCCATTCAAGCTGATAAAGCCAGTACCGACCAGGATTATGATGAAGCATTAAAAATAGCCATCGAAAATATTGATCATACTGCTATTTTCAATGCCACCCATAATGAAAACAGTTGTTTGTATCTGACCCAATTAATTGAAAAATATCACGTGAAGGGAAATGATGAAAGAATTTATTTTTGTCAGCTTTACGGCATGAGCGACCATATCAGCTATAATCTGGCAAATGCAGGTTATAATGTAGCCAAATATCTGCCTTACGGCCCTGTGCATAATGTTATACCCTACCTGATCAGAAGAGCTGAAGAAAATACTGCTGTTGCCGGTCAGACAAGTAGAGAACTTGAACTCATTAAAAAAGAACTGAGAAGACGAAAATCCATTAAATCGATACAAAATGGAAATTGAAAATACACGGAAAACATTACGCATCAACCAGATGCGTTATATTGCAGTCATTGCTTTCATTGTCATTGTGGTTATCTTACTTACGACGGATCCATTCAAAGGAGAATCATTGGGATTCGACAAATACCTTTGGGCGGCAGTAATAGCATTGATTTATCTGATGCTGAACATTTATGAATACTTGAGAGATTACAATTATATTTATTTCAGTGATGCCGAGAATAAGATTCTTTTCCGGTACATCCCTTTAAGTCCTTTTAAAAGCAAAAGGTACTCCATAGAAATCCATAAGAATGAATTTCATGCATACAAGATCAACAGATCTTCAATTCTTAAAAAGGAACTCATCCTGTTCGTCAAGACCCCCCAGGGAATAGCTAAATACCCTCCTATAAGTATTTCTGCGCTTAATGAAAATGAATTCAATAAGTTAAAAAAAGCCTTAAATGAGAATCTGTCCCGGGATCTTCACCAATAATTCCGAGGCTATTGAATTGAGGGTAAAATGTTAAGGCATAATCTTACGGGGTATATCGCCAGGCAAACGGGCCAGCAATTCATAATTTAGCTGATTATTAAAATCAGCAAAAGATGCCAGGGATATGGTCAAACCATTTTGATCGCCGATCAGCACGACCTCATCACCTTTTTTCACATCCGTTAACTGCGTTACATCCACAACAAGCATATTCATGTTTACTATTCCTATAACCGGCATGCGATGGCCATGAATCAGCACCCTTCCCTGATTACTGAGTGATCGGCTATAACCATGCGCATATCCCACAGGAATGATGGCAATGTTTTTTTCTTCCTGAGCCATATAATGCGTTCCGTAACTGACAAATTCTCCGGCCTTAACTGTTTTAATACTCATTATACGGCTTTTCCAGTTTAAAACCCGCTTTAAAACCGCCTCATTGTCTTTGCTTTTGTGAACAAAATGAATCAACGTTTCAGGACTGGGCCAAAATCCATATTGTAGAATTCCTACCCTCACCATGTCCATCCGGGTTTTCGGATAAGTAATTGCGGCTGCTGAGCAAGCTGCGTGTCGAAGATCGGGGTATATACCTTTATTTGTGAGCCATTTATACAGGCGGTTGTATTTTTTTTTTTTTCTCTGCACCCGCACATGATTTGCTATACTTTTAGCACCCGCATAATTGGGGGACAAAACCCCTATATGAAAAAATTCTCTGTTTTTTTTAAGAAGCTTTACTACAAGGGATAAAGCCTGCTGACTAAAGCCTGTACGATTCATGCCGGTTTCTACTTCAATATGGATCAGGGCTTTTGTACGATAATGCCGGGCCCATTCCAGGGCTTTTTCTAAAACCTCCTGCTCGAATACATAGAATTCCACTCCATGCTGAACGACCCATTCCAGTTCATCGGGGTTCATCCAACCCATAACCATAATATCGCTCGAAGTTTGTTTGATCCGATAAATCCGTTTGGCCTCATCGCCGCTAAAAACTGAAAAATGATCAATACCTGCATATTCTGCTATAGGCACAAATTGCTCTATACCATGCCCATAGGCATTCGCCTTGACTACAGAAGATATCTTGGTAGCGTGACCCATATAGGTCTGCAAAAATTTTAAGTTGTGAATTACAGCCGATCTGTTGATCTCAATGGTTGATGTTGCAGCCATAAAAAATTTGATTGTATCATTTGAGAAAATACCGGTAAATATCTCCCAATAAGGTTATTCCCACTGGTATGATCGCATCGGGAAAATCATAATCGGGGTGATGTAAAGGAGGACAGTGATCCCCAGCGCCCAGGCCCATTAGAACCCCCGAATAACGTGTGGTAAAATTAGAAAAATCCTCAGACCATCGAAACGGTAAATGAGAAAAAAGATGTTGAAAGTGGTTCTTCCGGGATATTTGCTCAATGAGCTTGACAAGTTCCGAGTCATTTTGGGTTGCCGGAAATACTTCGGTCCAGCTTATATCGGCTTTCAGACCGTGGGCATTAGCATGTTTGCTCACCTGTTTAACAGCTATACGGGTCAACAACTCCATATCATTGTTGGAAAAGGACCTGAGCGTAGCCATTATTTCAGCATATCCAGGTGTTGTTCCAAAAGACTTTTCGCCAAGTTTGGCATGAATGACCGTTGCCAGCGTATAATCTTCAAATGTATTGTTTTGTGGAATAAAATTTATATCGGATATGATCTCGGCAAGAGCCAAAGCCGGACTGAGACCTTTTTCAGGTTCACCGGCATGAGAAGTTTTGCCATACAATTGGTTGATCATGCCTTTTGAAGCAGCTGCAAAGGTTCCCTCACGCAAGAGAACTGTTTTTTCAGGATAGCCTGGCAGATTATGCAAAGCAAAAATATACTCGGGTTCGATGTCACGGAACTTATTATCCCGGATGACTGCACGAGCACCCTCTCCATTTTCCTCTGCGGGCTGAAAGAGCAATATGACACGTCCTTTTTCGGGCGGATCATGAAATATAGCCTCTGCCAACCCAATCATGATGGTCATGTGACCATCATGACCACATTTATGAGCAATCCCATGGTTATTTGACCGGTGGGGAAATTGGTTAATTTCCGTTATGGGCAAAGCATCCAATTCACATCGGAACATTATTGACGCACCCGTCTGTCTGCCATTGAAAACAGCAGCAAGTCCATATCCTCCAATACCCTCAATGATACGGTCAGGACGATAAGTTACCATCAGGCTTTTGATCAGCTTCGAGGTGTCTTTCTCCATACCGGATAATTCGGGGTTACGGTGGAGCCTTTTTCTGATTTCGATCAAACGTTCTAATGATTGTTTCACTCGTGTAGCGTTTAATTTTAGTTATGTGCTTCAAAATAATACCAATACAAAACCCAATTTTCCGGATAAATAACCATCAAACCCGCATGTTAGACATCTCCTTGTTTTGTAGTTTACTAGATGCGGGTTTCACAAAAATATTTTATGATTAATGTTTGTCTATAAAGTCCAACTTTTTCGTTGTTGGTCAATATCTAAATTAGGGTTTGCTGAAAAAGTCTTTAGTACATCAGCCACGAGGAGGCAAAGCCATGCTGTATGTGAATACTGCGAGCTAACCTGTATTATTCATGCGTCAAGTTTTGGGTAGATGCAAGGCGTCGAAAGCCGACGACGTAGTCGCCTACTTCGAGGCTTTCGCAACGCAGCAGATGACCAAAAATTGGCGCACTCGGAAAAAATGTATGAAAATAGAATTTTTTGAACATAACACGTAAAGCATTAATTTTCTTATTTTTATAAACGTTCATCTATTTTTTATGAATAATACAGGCTAAAGCCAACGAAGTAGATGATGTGCTATAGGTTAATAAAAGAAATTCAGCTCAACCGCATCAATTGAAGGGGTTAAATTTAGGGATTGTGCCGAAATATCTTGACGTTTTAAATAGTCAACTTATTTCATTACAAACCCTTAGCAGAAATACCAGATCTGTTGAGATATTTTCTGTGCAACAAATTCAGCATACCGCTCTTTCTTTATTTGAAGCGGTTTATAATTTATCTTCCACGGTAATAACAGGAGAAGCATCAACATCATCAATACCCAGATAATCAATAAGCAAGTCAAGGGCTTCATTAATATCAGCGGTATCACCATTGGGAATGTCCTCAAGTTTTTTTGTCAATTTCTCGTGCAGAAGCATTGGTGTTTTATTCAGTAATTCTGAGCCTTTGGATGTCATCACAATATAAGTTGTTCTTTTATCAGCCCTCTTAGGCAACCGGGCAAGATACCCTCTTTTCTCCAGCCTGTTGATAATACCCGAAACCGTACTTGAATTCAGGCTTAAATAATCCCTGAGCTCCTTTTGGGTCGCCTGATAATTTTCCGAGCGATTGAGATATTCCATACATAGAATCTGTGGAATACTAACACCATATTCCTTTTGGACTTTTTTCGATTCCAAATTAATTGACCTAACTATCTTTCTGATTTTTAATAATATCTCACTAGATTGAACCGCCATAGCCCTTTTTGTTTAGCATATTTTACCGGGATAAAATTAATATTTTTTTTCAAAAAGGTTCTACAAAACTTATTGAAATGTTTTGTTCAGGAGAAAATAATTTTGGATATTTGTTTAAACAAATTATTATCGGCATGAGCAAAGACCATTTTATAGCCTATGCAAGTGTTATCTTAGCCATGATATTCTGGAGCCTCACATTTGTTTGGTATAAAATGGTATTTGAGGTTTATGAACCCATTACAACGGTATTTTTGCGTCTTGTAATCTCCTCTTTTATTCTGGTCATCCTTATGCTTCCCCTCAACCAGCTACAAAAGATAAAATTCCGTGATTTGAAGTATTTTATCCTGGTTACTTTTTTTCAGCCTTTTCTATATTTTCTGTGCGAAAGTTTTGGCGTGAAATTTGTTTCTTCGACCCTTTCAGCTGTTATCATTTCAACCATTCCGTTATTCAGTCCGTTCGTTACAACATATTTTTATAAAGAACGGATCATGAAATTCAATATTATGGGAATCGGGCTTTCCATACTGGGGGTTGGAATGGTAATTTTCGAACGAAATGGACATGTCGCTGCAACCCCTATCGGTATCCTATTATTATTTCTTGCAGTAGCTGCTGGCATTGGATATAGTATTGTGGTGAAGAATTTGTCAGGAAGATACAATTCAGTTAGCATTGTCACCTATCACAACATCATCGGCATACTTTTTTATTTGCCGCTTTTTATGGTATTCGATTACAAGCATTTTCTTGCTGCAGGCATAAAAACCAAAGCCCTTATACCATTAATCGAGCTTGCCCTTTTTGGTTCATCCTTTGCATTTATCTTTTTTACTCATGCCATAAGAAAACTGGGTGTAACAAAATCAAACGCTTTTACAAATGCCATACCGGTACTAACGGCCATTTTTGCTTTTTTTATGCTGGATGAAACCCTTACATGGATAAAGATGGGAGGTATCGGGTTAGTAATTAGTGGATTATTCATGTCCCAACTCAAACGTTTGCCCTATATAAAAAAGGGGAGGATCTACATCCGTCCTAATGAGTAAAGGCAATGCCTGAGAAGGATCATAAAAATAAGGATTGAGGGCATAAACCAGGTTATCGTTGGGTGTGCTGGAAAATACAGAAAACATTACAATCTGCATGATACATATATTTAGCATTTGCATCATGCAAGGTTTTCAACGACCCTAAGTTGTTGAAAAGTAACAGAAAAAAAGGGAAGTCTTTGAAAGACTTCCCTCATTAATTCTTGTTTAAGGGTAACATATATGATACTGTCAACTCGCATTACCAGACGCTAATGGATGATCGCCATGTATCATATTAATAGACCTGATCTACTTCTTGGGCTGAATAAAGAATCTTTAAGGCACTTGCCTGCCTCAACGCTTTTTTAACATCGCTCACAACACCCATTTTTGTATCTCCGTCTACCTTAAGAGAGGTAGTCATTTTGGGGCGCTCCGATTCATCCAGACTATTTCGCTCGGTGACAATGTAGTTTCGGATATCACCCACCTTGGCAAATGCATCATTTAACTGTATTCTGGGCTCAGTACCGTATAGGTTCTGAAATTGCTGCTTCGGTTTACCGATATAGATATAACTTACCAGATCTTTCCTTTCCAGTTTTTTCACTTCGGTTGCCCCGGGTATTTTATTCTGCACCAACATTTTCGTTTCACGCATTGTCGTACTGACCATGAAAAAGAATATAAGCATAAAAATAATATCGGGTAAAGAAGCGGTAGATACCTTCGGGATTTCCTTTTTCCCTTCTTCTCTAAATTTAGCCATAATAGGTTCCTCCTGATTTATTAACTTCCATAATCTTTAGGTTCGGCTTCTGAGATAATCATGGGATATTTCTTACTGATCGCATTCTGTCTTTCTTTCGAAAGTTCTTTGTATCGTTTACCAAACTTCCTCATGGCAAGCCCATCATGAAGTTCCTTATAAGCTGCTGTAAGTTCATTCTGGACTTTGATATACATTTCGTAAGAGGTTCCCCTGTCATTTTGCAGCGAAATAATCCCTTTAGTACATTCTGTCTCACCAAAGAAAGGCACCTCTTTGACTTCCATTTCAGGCAGATCCTCCTCGTTATTAGGATTTGCAATAAATTCCTTGGCTTTTTCCCTAAGGTTACTAATTCTGGTGACCTCATCATCTACCAGCAATTGATCGCTGGAATTGATCAATACTTCAAATACGTTCCTGTCCTTGATCTGCTTATCATCGTCCTGTTGCTCTTCTTCCGGAATCGGTGGAAGTTTTCTCATAATTCCGGTGTCAACATCAAAAGTAGTAGCAACCAGGAAAAAGATCAACAGCAGGAATGCAATATCAGCCATGGGCGCTGCATTAAATTCACCACTTGGTCTTGCCATAATCTAAAATTTTTGATTTGCGATTATGTGAGTTATCCGAATGTTAAACGGATATCACACATCATATATTTTATTTAAAAGACTTGGATATCTCAGTAAATAAGATTGTACCAATTCCAATACCTACCAGGATATAGAAAGTAATTAAACCGGTACCCACATTTTTCAGTACGATGGGTACATTATTGGGGTTTGGTGTGGTAAAATTCAAAGGCTCGGTAGATGCCAGGTTATAAGAGATGAAAACGACCAGGGCCAAACCGACAATGCCAATCAGTGTACCTCTTCCACGCTTGGGTTGTGCAATAATCTGTGCTAAAGGAAAAATTAGCGCCATACCGGCAGCCAATACTGCCAGGATATATGCCCAGGTCAAAATGTGTTCGGTGTATATCGGCTCACCTCCCGCCATTTCTCCCCCGGCATAATAGAGCACCCCCAATATAACGGATCCTGCTAAAAGCAAAATCTCAACAATTCTTTTCAGTATAGACATAGTCAATAAATATTTATTTTATTTTCTTTTACCATATTTATAAATCAGGTCAACTAGTGAGATGGAAGCATCTTCCATATCGTTGACAATGCTGTCGATTTTTGACACAATATAGTTGTAAAAGAGCTGAAGTATAACAGCCACAATCAAACCGGATGCTGTTGTAATCAGTGCCACACTAATACCTCCTGCCACTACGGAAGGTGAAATGGTACCGGCAGCCTCGATATTTTCAAAGGCCTGGATCATACCGATAACTGTACCAAGAAATCCAAGCATAGGTGCAATGGCAATAAAGAGCGAGATCCAGGTCAATCCTTGTTCCAATAAACCAGCTTGCACACTGCCATAGGAAACAACTGACTTTTCTGCAACATCAACTCCCTCATCTGCCCTGTCCAAGCCCTGGTAAAAGATGGAAGCAACCGGACCCCGGGTGTTGCGGCAAACTTCTTTTGCTGACTCAATACCGCCTTCCTGAAGGGCGTCTTCCACATTCTTTAGCAATTTGTTGGTGTTTGAGGATGAAAGATTCAGATAAATGATCCTTTCAATGGCTACAGCCAGGCCAAAGATTAAAGCAAGCAGAACAATGCCCATAAAGGCTGGTCCACCATCAATAAATTTTTGTTTAACCTGCTTGTGCAAAGAGCTGGGCGCTTCAGCTTCTTCCACCTCTGCAGCTGCCCCGGCTGTACCAGCAGCTGTATCAGCTGC